>JALSIV010000329.1 GCA_026989685.1 Pirellulaceae bacterium
GGAACATGTACTCCTTCTTGGCAATCGCCGTCTGACCGCTGCGGCTATGCGCGATGGTCGGCCGGATGTACGCGCACCGCTCGTGCTCCACCAGCCGGTCGCCATAGTCGGCCGTCATATGAGTCACTCCCTCTTCGGCCAGATCGGCTTCGATCATCTCCCAGATGGCCCTGGCCATGCCGGGTACGGTGAACGCTGCCAGTCCCGCGTCGGGATCGTCGGGCGGAAGCACCTCGATCGGCCCGAGCCGTTCGGCGAGCGCTCGAGCGATCTCGCGCGTGTGCCGCGAAGCCCAGATGCCCGAGCAGTTGATGCAGCCCCTTCCCGCGTTGATGTAGATGCTTTCGGCCATCAGGTCGATGTACGACTCCCAGTCGTCGACCACATCGTCTCCCAACAGGATCTTGGAGAAACCGGGGCCGTGAGCCTGCACTTTGGGATTGCCTCGGTATTGCTCGACCGTCGCCGTTCCGCCGAAAATCATCGAACGAGGACACGATGCCAATAGCGCCGCCCCCGCCTCGGCACCGCCGGGATAGAGTGAAAAGACTTCGGCCGGGATGCCTGCTTCCACGAACGCCGACATCATCCGGTAAGGCGTCCACGGCTCCTGCGGTCCCGGCTTGAGCACCAACCCCAACTGCAGGGCGATCGCCGGCAGCCAGAGCGTATGCACTCCCGGAGAATTCGACGGCAACACCGCGCCCAACACGGGAGACTGCGCCTGGTAACTCACCACCACACCCCGCGATTCGATGCCGTAGCCTCGCGAGAGAATGTTGAGGTCCAATCCACGCGTGAGACAATCGAGGATCTCGGCCATGTGCTTGAGCACGAACGAGTTCTTTTTCATATTGGCCAGGCACATGTGCTCGGGAAGTCCCGTACTGGCCGACTGCTGGTGAGCGAATTCCTGAGGCGATTGCCGACCATCACCGATCGGCACCGTCCCTTCCGAATAGAAGTCGGCCGCCTTTCCCAGCCGCTCGATCAACTCGGCGCAGGAAAACTGCTTCAGGGCGGCTCGAGCCGCTTTGGCCTTGCGCATGTCGCGCTGAATGATGCCCCCATTGGCCTGGCTAACCTTGGCAATCGGTTCGCCCGTGGCGAAATGCACCACGTCGTCGATCTCCAGCGACTCGTACGGCTTCCCCCAACGAATAACCGGTATATTCAACATGGATCAAGACCTTCCCTTCACCCTTCACCCTTCACCCTTCACCCTTCAATAAACTCCCACCGTGGTGGACGAAGCCAGTGCGTGGTATGGCCGCACGCCGCTCACACCATCCCAAGGGAATTTTTCGAAGGGTGGCTCGCGCTCGCCTTCGTCTCGCTCCAGGAATCCGGGTACAAAAAACTCCTTGGTTAACGTCGTGAGTTTGACGCGTCCGGTTTCGCCGTAACCGACCAGCCGGTTCGGATCGTCGAAATCCACGACTTCGGTGACGGCTCGGGGCTGCGGGGCGTAGTAGCTGATCTTGTATTTCTCTTGGGCGGTAACCGGCTTGCTGCAAGCCAGGCCCATCAGGGTGTTCCCGTAAGTCGGTGTCATATAGACGCCGCTCTCTTCCGGCGGCCCGCCCAGCATTTCCTCCACGAAGTAGCGAGTCCACTGCGGTGTGAATTCGGTACCGCCGGAGAAGATCCCGGTGATGCCCACTTCGGGAATCGATGTCCCCCGCTCCTCGAGTGCCAGTGCCAGGGAATCGAGCAGCTTGGGCGTGGCGAACATGCACTTGATGTCATGGCCCGCGTTGAGAATGGTCAGCGCCTGATCGATGCAGTGTTGCTTGTAGGCCTCGAGATGTTCCATCCATCCCTTCTTGATCAACTTGACGACCCACCTCGGGTCGAGGTCGATACAGAAACAGATACCGCCCCGGTACTGGGCCAGATGCTCGACGGCCAGTCGCAGCCGTCGCGGTCCGCTCGGCCCCAGCATCAACCAGTTGGCTCCCTTGGGAAAATACTCGTCCGGCAATGTATCGCTGAACAGTTCGTAGTCGATACGATGGTCTTCGATGACGACCCGGCTCTTGGGAACCCCCGTCGTTCCCCCCGTTTCGAAAACATAGATCGGCTTGTCGGCATAAGCCTTGGGCACCCACCGCCTAACCGGCCCGCCTCGCAGCCAATCGTCTTCGAACAGCGGGAACTTCTTGAGGTCATCGAAGCACTTGACCTCGGTAAGCGGATCGAATTTCAGCTCGCGTTTCTTTTCCAGCCAGAAGGGACAACCGGTCGAATCGTGAAAGTGCCACTGGACGATCTCGCAAGTGTGCGCATCGAGTTTCTCGCGAGCCGCACGTTGGAGTCCCTCCAGAGATTCCGCCGGGGACGACTGTGCAGGTGGTTGGCTCATGGGTCTGACTTTTCCCGTCTTGCAAGTGAGAATGGCTCGGCATTCACGCCAAGAAAGGGGGGCGAACTGCCTCGCGAACCATGCTGGGCAGTGGTGGGATGCCGGCCGCAACCGACAGCAGAGCCATTGTAGCGAGTCGGGCTATCGGCCGAAACCGAGTCACTCGGCGCGTCACAAAGCGCATCACACATGGGTTGCAGGAGCCTGCCGAGCGAAAAGGCGAAGTGAGAAAAGCCCTATAAAAATAGGGTCTTGCAATCTGATGCCATCCCCTGCAAAGAGGTAGGAATGGGCGATACTGGATTCGAACAGTGGCAACCATTCAGCCGTCTCAGCGAAATCGGACACTGCGCGGCGCACTTTTGCGCGCGCCTCGGAACCAAACGGCCTCGCCGACTCTCGTCTTGCCATCATCATCGCCGCGTGGCCTGACCTGCCGGACGATCTCAAGAACCGCCTCGTCGACCTGGTGCGAGAGGAGGTGGACGAGTGACGACCGGAATCCACTGCCCTCGGTGCGGTGCTGCGGACATGCACGTCGTCTACACCAGGAAGGGATACGGAGTTGTCCGTCGGCGACGAAAATGCACGCGATGCGGTTACCGTACGACCACATTTGAGCGTTCGATCGAGTGCCGCGATCGGGGGGAAGGGTCTATATCTGTAACCATGATCGCCTCGGCTGTAACCGAATTGGCAAAATCGGTCGGAATCATGCGTCAGATCGCTTGCCAGTACGAGCACGAGCGGGACAATGAGTCCAAAGGAGGCTAGCCCATGCACCCCGCACTACGTGACAAGTCAGAACTGACCGCGGACGTCATGAACTGTCTGCAGCGACTCATCTCAGTCGGAGTTCGTTTCGGTGGCGATTCGTTCGCCGAACCACTCCGGGATGCAGTGATCACGCTGTGGGGGCAAGATGTCTGGGATGACTGCTTCGCCGAGATTGCCGATTTGCCGGACGACGAGGAGATCACAACGGCACCTACGGACTGGATGGGCATGTCGCTTGACCGACAACTCCGCCGCGAAGTGCAAGACCTCGTGCGCCTGTCCAAGGCTACCGTCGACGAAGCACGGGACGTATTGAAAAAGCTCGCCTCGGGCAACCGGCAGTCTGTCGAAGTATTCGTCGAGTCACGCAAGGCGATCCCGGCTGGTGCCTGCGGCGACATCAGCGAGAAACAAGCCAGCACGATTGCAAAGGAAGTCCTGAAATGAGCAAACAATGGAATGCGACGAACGCCCAGGTGCTCGGCGTCAGCCGGCCACGCGTCACAGTGGAGTTTCGGTCCGATTCTCCATGCGACGTCTCTCTCGCCGATGAGGCCTGGGAGGAAGCCCGAAGGCAGTTCGCCGACAGCGATGAAGCCCAACGCGTCATCGCTCTGCAAGCCATCTGGGAGGAACTGGCACAGCACATCGCAGCCAGTCAAGAAGGTTTGAAAGAAGCCTCCGGCAGTCTGGCACAGGCGGCTACCCTCGATGACGTGGATGCCGGCATGAAGCAGCTGCGAGAACACAGCTGGAACGCCGAAAACTGCCAGTGGGAAGCACGCCTCGTGCAAGAAGAGCTTGGACGGGCTCGCAACGCGGCAGTCGACAGATATCGCAAGCTGGTAAGCGATACGATGTCCAAGCTGGCGGCCCACGCAGAGGAGATGCGGCAAAAAGCTCTGGCTGACATTGCCAGCCACACTGGAGAGGCCCTCAGCCTGCTGGCGAGTGCCGCGGCAATTCACGCCAAAGGCAAGTTCGCTGGATTTCGTGTTGAAGATGTGCTCGGTGATGAACCGGCTCCAATCGACACTGAGAAGCAGAGGAACTCTGTACCAGAGAGGAACCGACATTGGTTCGTCGGAGCGATGCGCCCGTCTGCCGTCGGCACCTTCTGACCTCCAAGGAGCACAACGCAATGAGTACCGCCACGACGCCCTGGAAAGCCACGATCGTAAACCGGATCAACTTCGGTACTCCGAGCCATGCACTGGAAGTACAGTTTTCCCGCACCAGCAGTCAGGACACGACTACTGACCACATGGCCAAGGTCCGGAAAGCCTTTTTCGCGTCCGAGGAGTACCGCGCCTACGAACAAGCTCTGAACGAGCTCATGCAGCTGGATGACGATCTGGTCTCTGCGTCACGAGACGCTGCGAATGCAGAGAACCGGTTGCTGCGTGGTGAACTGACGGCTGAGCAGGCACAGGCAGTCTCCAGCCGCTTTGCGGAACTGCAACAGGCTCGATCGGAAGCATATTCGGCGATGCAGCTGGCGTACAAGAAGCTGCCCAAGACGTGGAACCGAGTCGCACAGGAGAGCGTTGCACAAGCCCGTGGTGCGGCGATGCGGAAGATGCAGAACGGGGCCACGTTGCGGGCCCTCGCCGAAGCAGCGGCTCCGTACCTGGATGAGTTGGCGACCGCCGCCGAAGAATTGAGTCGAGCCGACAGCGACACACTTCCGTCATTTGGCGAGATTGTTCCGCCGCCGGCAGTACCTATCCGGTCGGCTGTGTGACACACAGTCCGTTCAGTCTACGCCGCGCCACCGCGCCGTGTCCTATCACTCCGACATGGGGCACGGCGCCATTACACCGTGAGCCATTCGGAGCCGCCGCACTCCCCTCCGTCGGCCAATCCCATGGGGAGTGCGGTGCTTTTTGCCCCGCTCCGCCACACCCCACGCGCGCGTATGTGAGGATAACACATGGCCAAGACACATAAGCCACGCCCATCTGCTCAGGCGAAGCAGCGAGCGTTGATCAAGCACTTGCGAACACACGGGAGCATTTCCGCAGCGTGCGAGGCCGTGGGTTGTCACCGGCGGACACACTACCGCTGGATGGAATCCTATGAATCCTACCGGCTGGATGTCGAAGATGCTCTGGCAGACTTCGTCGACACCCTCGAGCAGGAAATCGACCGCAGAGCGTTCCATGGTGTGGAAGAACCGGTGTTCTTCAAGGACCAGCAGGTGGGCACCATTCGCAAGTTCTCCGATCAACTCGCAATGTTTCGATTGCGGGCACTGGCGCCAGATCGATACTGCGACCGCAGACAGTCGATCGTCCAAGCTGACGTTCGGCATACCGGCCAGATCGTTCTCTACATGCCGCACAACGGCCGTGAGCCCGGGCAGATCTGCGCCGGAAAATGATCGGAAGTGCGCCGCATTCTGCGCCGCGTCCGACAGTCTCGTCGTATTTCCTGGGAAATACGCACGGTGTTCGGGTCAACACTCGACTATTCGGCCCGTTTCCACGAGCCCCGTAGCGCCAGTCTGACGCGTTTTCTGGTCAAGATGCTGAAGTCGAGATCGGGGTAATTCGTGAGCGAGCAAGGCGGGGAAGTTGCTACATGAAGTGCAACGGCGTGTGGCACGTTGATATGGGGCGGCAACCGGTATAGGATCGGTAAGAGATGCTATTCCTCGTGGTTGACTACGTCGCCATCGGGCTAGGCCGTAGAGGGGGGAGCATCTCTTGTTTCTCTGGCATCCGCTACATGCATTATGGCAGGTGAAAGGTGGACCCGTTCTTGACAGAGTGCCCCTACGCCAACATCGATCGCCCACCGGTCGGTAAAGACCATTTCTACATGCAACCTGGTGACATGCCTGGCGTCTGGGTGAGCGCTGACAGTAAGCCGGGAGAGAACATCAAATGGATCCAGCAGGCCGACGAGGTCCCCAGCATCCGGTTCCAGGGACGACTATGGGGCTCGCCGCAGGTAATCCACGCTCGCTGGACAATCGGCACATGCGATGAGTCGACGCGATTCAATGAACTCTGCCCAATCCGTCCGTGGCCCGCTCACTTCCACACGTCGATTGCCGCCCCCTTCGACAAGCTGGTTCACGTGGACTTCTTCGCGACCCGGAGCTATGGACCGCTGAGCGGCATTGAGGAATACCGGGTGTCCGTTGCCGGCCACGAACTGCGGCGCGGTGGCCACTACGTTCACGTTCCGGCGGTCTTCCATCGCTGCTTTCCACTGGCCGTCGTTATCGGCAACCGACTGCTCCTTATCCGAGACTTCCTCACTCGAGCCAAGGCGTTCACTCATCCCGACACGTTTGACGGACTCACGGTGTGGGAAGAGATCGGCGACGGCTAGCATCGGCACTCAGTCACTCGGATCATCCGACACATGGGACCGCCCCGCCCCCCCTTGACAGCCCGCAACGTTTCTGCAAGAATTCGGGCGCTAGAATTCTCAATCCCCAGGAGTCTCTGTGATGCTGAATCACTGGCCAAAAGGCCTGGTAGCTTGTCGTGCCGTCCAAGTGTCGATCCGCGTAGGCGGGGAGCAAGGCGGGGCGGGGCGGTCCCCTGGGAGCCGCCTTAGCAACGAGTTACCAGGCCTTTTGGCTTTTCTTGTGCGCGGAGCGGTCGTCGGCGAACAATTCGTTGAACAATACGTTATCGGTCTTGGTGTGTCGCAACGTGTGATCACGCAGGACTGACGGCCTGTCACCGGGTTCCAATGGTGTCACAGCGACCGGCGCCGCTCCGCCGCACAGGAGGTGCGAATCATGTCTACCGACTCTCGTCTCGAGTCTCCGAGCACTTGTGCAGACCGCACGCCCGGCGAGCGGAACACCAAGACGTTCGACCTGGCCGCTGTGACGTACCTGGCGTCGCTACACTGGCCGGAGGTCCGTGTCGAACCGGACCTGGAAATGCAGCTGCCGAACGATCCCGAATCCGCGGGGCACCTCTACACGGCCTACGTCGACGACCACGACGAGCCGACGTGGATCGTGCTGGACGATCGTAGCGACAAGCCCGTGTCCCGGCAGCTCATCGAGGGACTGATACGGGTGGCCGAAGTGCATCTGGCCGCTGCGGTGGGAATCGCGTGGCACTCCGCATTCCTGAAGGAAGACGATATCGAGGTGGACGCCAAGGAAGAAGAACCGCCCGAGTTTGTTGGGTTAGGGCTGTACGATCCGAGCAGGCCGTTCGCCCGCCCGGAAAAGTTGCGAGGACCGTTCAAGCTGACGGAAGAAACGCTTCGGTTCTTGGTTCGCCGAATCGAGATGTTCAACAAGCTGCTCCCGGCCAGATCCGACGTGTTCTTGAAGTGGGGAATCTTTCCATGGTGCGGTCGGTGTGATGAAGTCGTAAGCAGGAACGCGTATGATGACCAGGCAGACGGCTGCGGTAGCGATCCCGGCGACGCGCCGGCGAGGATTGCATGACTCTTGACGGGCCAGCGGCTGATCACCGCGTTGGTTCGTGCGTGTCCGTGGTGCCCCTTGCCCGCGGTGCGCACGAACCGGGTCTGTCCCAACCACAAGGGAACTCCGAATGGACAAGACCACGAAAGAGACGATTCGGCGAGCCGTGGCGGCGGGTGTCTGCCTATGTGCCGCCGAGGCCGCGTCGTTCCTCCGGGAACTGGCGGAGACATGCGGATACGACCCGGGCCTGGCTCTGTCACGTGCGAAGCCTCGCTTGGCCGTTCTCATGCAAGGCATTGATGTCTACAAAGGGATCGACACCGGCGCGCCACGGCGGGAAGTGCTTGCCGTGGCGGACATCAAAACGACCGTGGTACATGGGATAGCGTCTGATGTACCTGGGACGCACGGATTTGGGTGGCCCCGGCCGATCTGGGAAGTCGCTGCGCCCCTGATGCATGCCGTGCTAACGGCGGGCGAGGAATGCATGGACGAATATGCGCTGGATCTGCAAGCCGTCTTGGATATGGACGACAACGTGTCAGTGGAAGACGGGTCATGGCAAGCGGCCATGCGATGGGTACGGGAACTGCGGCCGCTGGTCGATAAATGGGGACAGGAAGAGCCTGAGAGCGCACCGGCAGAAGAACATGCACAGTCTGAGAACGAGGTCGGAGATAGTGCCGGTGTGGACATCGCCGAACTCGAACGCACGACGCCACCACTCGACGTGGAGTCTGGCGAGTGGATTGCGGCGGCGGATGTGGCAATGAAAGAAGGGCAGCCTGCGCTTGAGTCGCTGAAGAAATACCGATCCACCAGTATGGGTGGTCACACAACGGGGACAGGGGAGTTCGGTGTCGACCGACAAGGACGTGTGTGGCGACGGGGGCCGGACAAACGAATCTACTATCGTGTGTCCACGCTGTGAACGGATGTATAGGTTCAATCAAAGGGGATTGAACGGTTCAATTTCGCGATTGAACGGTTCAATGAACGGTTCAATTTCTGGATTGAACGGTTCAATCCGGCGATTGAACCTTGTCACACCGAATGGGCGCGACAGAATCATGGCGGGCAGCGACGGGCTGTCACGCGACATTCGAGACATCGGAGGATATGACATGACGCAGACTGTTTCGCCGGAACTGCTCGATCGTGAAGTCGTGGGCCGGATGCTGGGCGTGCATCCGCGGTCGTTGCTTCACTTCGTCCGACGCGGCCAGATTCCCGCACCGGTGAAGATCGGGCGCCTCGTCAAATGGAACCGTCGTGAACTGGAGAAGTGGCTTGATGCGGGTTGCCCGTCGTTCAGCCCGGATAGCGAAAGGAGCAAGGCACAGTGACGACACAAAAAAAGGCGGCGCCCAGCCAGACAACCGCCACAACTAAACCACACGGATTATACCAGCCGCCACTACCTCTTGGCGAGCCCACCGGCGAAGAACTCAAGAAAGCCGCTCTGGCCGAGTTCGAGGAGCTTAGACGCGAAATCGTCCTTCGTGCGCGTCGGGCCCTACTTATGCACTTGCTCGTTTACGGCATCGCTACTGCTGACGACGTCCGCGACCTTGTGGAACTGCCGGACGGAATCTCTCCAACCTGCCTGGGAGCCGTCCCTGGGGCTCTGGCGCGGGCGGGCATCATCCGGCGGGCCGGTTACATCCCGTCGAAGCGTCCGGAGCGCCACGCGTCTCCTACGGCCGTCTGGGAGCTCCTGAGTGAGACTGCGGCCGTAGAGTGGCTCGCTGAGCATGCCACTACGAACGGAGTAGCGACGTGAGCGGCGGATATATCGTGATCGAACACGATGCGATGGACGACGTGATAGGTGGAGACTCCACGCACGGACTGGCGTCGTGGGCAGTGTTCTGTCACTTGGTCCGGAGAGCGGGCCCCGACGGAACGTGCTGGCCATCGATAGCGGATGTTGCCGACGGAACGCGGCTGAGCCGCGCGACCGTCAAGCGGGCACTGCGAAGCCTCACCCAACGGGGGATCATTGACACTGTGCAACGTGGTCGTCGCACGGTCCGTCGCATTCTCCGACATCGACCGCAGTGGCTCACAGATGCTCCTCACAACCCGAAAGAGTGGCTCACATGTTCCCCGCGTTCCCAAGAGTGGTGGCACATTGATGAGCCCGAGGTGGCTCACCTACGAGCCACCACCTGGCTCACCGGTGAGCCACGGAAGAATAACCAGAGAACAATAACCAAGAATAATAATACCCCCCCACAACGCTCGCTGCCGCTCGCTGGGGGGGATGCGCGCATTCAGGGCGGCGAGACGATATCGGACGAGTTCGACGAGTTCTGGCGGGCGTACCCTCGCAAGGTCGGCAAGCGGGCTGCTCAGAAGGCTTACTGCGCGGCACTCAAACGTGCGGACGCCGCTGCGATCCTCCAAGGAGTGCGAGTGCTGGCGAAGGAGTTCGCTGCCCGCCCACCGGACCAGCTCAAGTTTTGCCCCCACCCGTCGACCTGGCTAAACGCAGATCGCTGGGAAGACGCCCCTGTCACCGCAGAGGCCCCTCCACCACTTCTGAAACCAGTCACATGCACCAAATCCAACAACTGACCGAAACAACGACGGAAGCCGAACGCGGCCTGATCGGGGCGCTCATGCTCAGCCCCAACCTGATCGACGAAGTGGCTGGCGACCTGTCCGGTGCCGACTTTGCCGATGCCGACCTCGGGAAGCTATTCGAGGCCCTCGCCATCGCACGAGAGGCCGGGATTCCTATCACCGACGTCAACGTCCTGGTGAGCGAACTGCGGCAGCAGCGCGTGCCGGCTAGCGTGTCATCCACGGCGTTCCTGGCCAGGCTCGTGACCGACGCCGTAGCAGCGAATGCCCCCCACTACGCCACGATCATCAAGAACGGGTCTCTCAAGCGGCAGTGGTGTGCCATCGGACATGAACTGGTCCGTCGTGCGGCAGACAGAAGCACCACACCGAACGGAATTGCCGAGTGGGCAGAAAGCCGCATCGCCACCGTAGGATTTCAGGGGGGAACGAAAGTGCGCATGATCGGAAGCATCGCCGACGAGATAATCGCGGATTTGCGAACCACCAGGGAACAGCAGCGAATCCTGATGACCGGAATCGAAAGCCTCGACACGACCGTAGGCGGATGGCACGGTGGCGAAATGATCGTATTGGCGGCTCGACCCGGCATGGGAAAGACTGCCCTTGCCTTGCAGATTGCCGAGTACACCGCCAGCCGTGGTCGCCCGACACTGTTCGTGTCCCTCGAAATGCGAGACAGGGAACTGGTAACTCGCATGCTGTGTGCCCACGCTGGAGTAGATTCCCGGGTGTTGCGGACCGGCACTCACGGTGAGGACTCCATGACTCGTCTGTGTCATGCTCGAGAGATGGTCCGTGATTTCCCGTTGCTGATCTGGGATGCACCGCGTGCCACGATGTCCCAGATCCGAGCAATCGCACGGCGCGAAGCGTCGCGACATGACCTGCAGTTGATCGTCGTCGACTACATCGGTCGCGTCATACCGGAGAATCCACGAGCCAAGCGACACGAACAAGTTAGTGACATTTCCCGAGGCATGAAGTCCCTTGCGAGGGAATTAGACGTACCGGTGCTGGTGCTCGTGCAGCTGAATCGCGAATCGACCCGCTGCCAGCGGCCACAACTCTCGCATCTCGCCGAGTCCGGCTCGATCGAACAGGATGCCGACGGCGTGATGTTCATCCATCGCGGGGATGCGTCGGAGAAGGAAAGCGAGCTCATCGTGGCGAAGCACCGGCATAGCTGCACTGGACGGATCGAACTGGAATGGCGTGGCAGCCAGACGCGGTTCATCGGATAGCAATCTACCTCAAGCCGAAAGGACGCTCCGAATGGCATCGATTTCGACGGACAAACGCGGGTACACCCGCATTCTCTTCATCGGCACTGATGGGAAACGCCGCACGATCCGCCTCGGCAAGTGCGGCAGAAAGCAAGCCGAACTGTTCCGGGCTCACATCGAGCGCATCACGGCAGCGCAGCGGACCGGGTCCGCGATCAGCAAGACGACGGCTGCCTGGCTGTCGGAACTCACTTCCAGACAGTACGACGCACTTGTACGCGCCGGCCTGGCAGATGAGCAACGACTGACAACGCTGGGGGCCTTCCTCGATGAGTACATCGCTACGTGTCGCGATCTCAAGCCGGCCACGCTGGTCGTGTACGGCCACAGCCGCCGCAACCTGGTGGACTTCTTCGGGTATGACACACCTCTGGCATCGATCAGCGAAGGAGACGCCGAGAAGTGGCGGCGGTGGCTGATCTACGATCAGGAACTGTCCGACAACACGGTGCGCCGACGCTGCGGGATGGCGAAGCAGTTTTTCCGGGCGGCGATTCAGCACCGCTATATCGATCGCAATCCATTCGAGCATCTGTCATCAACGGTGCGAGGGAACCGTGAGAAGTTCTACTTCGTTACCGTGGAAGAGTCGGAGCGCGTGCTGGACGCGTGTCCAGACGCGGAGTGGCGACTGATCTTCGCCCTCAGCCGTTTCGGTGGTCTTCGCTGTCCCAGCGAACACGCCCAGCTGAAGTGGAGTGACGTCCATTGGGGCGCCGACGCCATCACGGTCCGGTCGCCGAAGACGGAGCACCACCCAGGCAAGGAAAGCC
>JALSIV010000330.1 GCA_026989685.1 Pirellulaceae bacterium
AATACTCTCCTTCCTGCTCTGCGGAACGGTCGGCGCCTTTACCAGCCGCTACTTGCACCGGGAACCCGGGTATGTACGGTTCTATGTCTGTTACTCGATCTTCACGCTGGGAATGGTGACCAGCGCCTTGGCCGGGACGATCGAAGTGCTGTTTTTCGGCTGGGAGCAGGTGGGCTTGTCGTCGGCACTGCTGGTAGCCTACTTCCACGAACGCACGGCACCGGTGCGCAACGGGCTTCGCGTATGGAGCGTCTACCGGGTAGCCGACGCCGCCTTTCTGCTGGCGGCGATTGCGCTGCACCACCTGACCGGCGCAGGAGACTTCGCGGGATTGATGGGAAGCGGCTCGTGGCCCGATGGACAGGCGTCGCTGCTGCCCAGTCAGGCCCTGTTTGTCGGAATGCTGTTGCTGGTGGCCGCGGCCGGCAAATCGGCACTCGTTCCGTTTTCCGGCTGGTTGCCGCGAGCCATGGAAGGGCCCACCCCTTCCAGTGCCATCTTTTACGGTGCTTTGTCGGTCCACTTGGGATCCTACTTGCTGCTGCGAGTCAGCCCGCTGCTGGAACGATCACCGTTGCTGGCCGCCACCGTGGTCGGGATCGGATTGGCCACCGCGTTGCTGGGGGCACTTTCCTCACGAGTGCAGGCCGACATCAAGAGTGCGCTGGCCTTCGCGTCGCTGACGCAGGTCGGTCTGATCACGGCCGAAATCGGTTTGGGCCTGCGCTATATCGCTCTGATCCACATCATCGGACACGCTTGCCTCAGAACACTTCAACTGCTGCGAGCGCCTTCGCTGTTGCACGACTACCACACACTGGAAAATGCCATCGGAGGACACCTGCATCCGGAACCGACGATTTGGGAGCGGATCATTCCGTCCAAAGCGCGGAGTTGGGTCTATCGATTCGCACTGGAGCGGGGTTATCTCGATGGGTGGCTCGACCGCTACATCGTGACACCGTTCCGCCAGGTGTTCGCTCATTGCGACCGATGGGAACGGAGTTGGACCGATTGGTTGGCGGGAAGAAGCTCGCGCGTGTCCGATCGCGTCGAGCCGCATGAGGAAATCGTGGACGAACTTCGACTATGAAACCACCGGTGGCGAACGACCACCGACCTCTTGAAAAAGTGGGATGACCCTATGCTGGGATTGCACTTGCCGTGGCTGGAATTGGCGATCGTCACACCGCTGGCCGGAATGCTGCTGGTCTGGAAGGCGCACACCGCCGACCAGGCTCGAGCCCGCGCCCTGGCGGCCGCGGGACTAGCGCTCTTTCTGGCCGTTGGCACCTGGGAGGATTTCGGCACACTTCATACCTTCGATGCTCATGATCGCTGGGACTTGGTCTCGCGCTGGATGGGAGAGGACTTCCTTGTCGTGGACGAGCTGAGTGCTCCGCTGCTGCCGCTGGCGGCGTTGCTCTTTTTCGCCATGATCCTGGGCACGCTGCGCACCAAAGTACACCGTTTTCCCTTCGCCTGGACACTGCTGTCGGAATCGCTGGTTCTCGCCATGTTGAGCACGCGATCGGGATGGTGGATGATCCTGCTGGTCGCGCTGCAGGCCCTGCCGCCGCTTTGGGAACTCCGCAGTCGTGGTCGCCCCGTCCGCCCATTCGCACTCCACATGGCGGCGTTCGTCGCGCTCCTCGCGGGCGGGTGGGCAATCCATCGGACCGGCGAGCCAGGCGGGTCGGTCGGTTGGCTGGGTATGAGTCTGGTGGCCGTGGCCGTGCTCATCCGCAACGGCGTCATCCCGTTTCACTGCTGGATGACGGACCTGTTTGAAAACGCGACATTGGGCACGTCGCTGCTGTATGTGACACCGATGGCCGGCGCCTATATCTTCATGCGGCTCGTTCTGCCCGATGCACCGCCCCACTTGCTCGCAATCATCGCCATCGCGTCACTCGTAACCACCGTCTACGCGGCGGGAATGGCACTGGTCCAACGAGAGACTCGCAGGTTCTTCTGCTACCTTTTCCTCAGCCACTCTTCGCTGGTACTGGTCGGGCTGGAAACCCTCTCGCCGATCGGTCTTACGGGTGGCCTGTGCGTCTGGTTGTCGGTCGGCCTGACACTGGCCGGCTTCGGTTTGACGCTGCGAGCGATCGAGTCGCGAACGGGACGGATTTCCCTTGCCGACTATCACGGCTTGTACGACCACGTACCGATGCTGGCCGTCTTTTTTCTGCTCACCGGATTGGCCAGCGTCGGGTTTCCCGGAACGGTGGGATTCATCGCCAGCGAGTTGCTGGTCGAGGGAGCGATTCAGTCGTATCCCTACGTCGGTGCGCTGGTGGTCCTCGCCGCTGCACTCAATGGAATCGCCGTGCTCCACGCCTTCTTCCGTCTGTTTACGGGAACCCAACACACCACCAGCGTGTCGCTGACCGCGCGATGGCCCGAACGGTTGGCCGTGCTGGTCTTCTCGCTGCTGATCCTGGGGGGCGGCCTGTTTCCGCAACCGGGAGTCCATTCGCGATACCACGCAGCGTCCGAGTTGCTCTCACGGCGCGCCCGATCGCAGGCAACTCCCGATTCCAACTCGCATCATGTGGCCCAACGCTCGCCACCTCCGGCAAACGCGCCCCCGTAATCCGGCCAATCCTCCGGTGCGTTTTCGAATCCCGTTCCCGTTCACTCCAAGGACGCTCCAACCATGTCGGCAACCGAATCTCATGATGCTCTCTCGACTTCCCAGGAAAAGCCGGTCGGCAATCTGTCCGGCTTCATCCGGTATTTCAAGCACGACATTCTCTCGGGTTTTCTCGTTTTCCTGATCGCCCTGCCACTCTGTTTGGGAATCGCCCTGGCTTGCAACTACCCGGCCATCGCCGGCATCTTCACCGCGATCATCGGCGCGATCGTGGCGACCTTCATCAGCAACTCGGAACTGACCATCAAAGGGCCGGCCGCCGGATTGATCGTCATCGCGGCCGCCACCATCGACGCGTTCGGCGGCGACGGTGCCATCGGGGGGTTCACCGAGGCCGACATGGCCGCCTACCGGATGGCACTGGCCGTGGGCGTGGCAGCGGCCGTGCTGCAGATCATCTTCGGCTTGGTGCGTGCCGGGATCTTGGGCGAGTTTTTTCCGCTTTCCGCCGTCCACGGTATGCTGGCCGCCATCGGCGTGATCATCATCATCAAGCAGGTGCCCGTGGCGCTGGGCGTGGAAGCGAAAGGCGAGCCGCTGGAGATGTTGCGCGAGTTTCCGACTTACTTCAAGGAGCTGAATCCGGAGATTGCACTCATCGGCGCCGTGGGGCTGATCATCATGTTCGGCTGGCCACTGTTGCAGCACCGATTCCGCGGCCTCAAAGCCATCCCGTCGGCGATGGTCGTGCTGGCAGCCACGGTTCCCCTGGGAAGTGCCTGGTGCTTCGACCTGCTGCACCAGCACACCTACTCCTTTCATGGACACAAATACGAAGTCGGCGAGTCGTATCTGGTCAACATGCCCGATCGGGTGTTCGGCATGTTCGAGTACATCACCACTCCAGACTTCTCCGCATTCACCAATCCGGAATACCTCCCGGCCGCCATCCAGTGGACGTTCATGTTCTTCATTATCGGCAGTCTGGAATCGCTGCTGAGCGCGAAGGCGATCGACGTGATCGACCCGTGGAAACGGAAGACCGATCTCGACCGGGATATGATCGCCGTCGGCGCCGGCAATTTCCTCAGCGCATGGCTGGGCGGGCTGCCGATGATCTCGGAGATCGTCCGCAGCAAGGCCAACATCGACAACGGAGCCCGCACCCGCTTCGCCGACTTCTGGCACGGTATCTTCCTGCTGGTCTGCGTGGCCCTGATCCCGACGTGGCTCCACCGTATCCCGCTCGCGGCACTCGCCGCCATGCTGATCTACACGGGCTTTCGGCTGACGCACCCTTCGGAGTTCTTGCATGTCTACAAGGTCGGGAAAGAGCAGTTGGTGATCTTCGTCGCCACGCTCGTCGGCGTGTTGGCGACCGATTTGCTGTGGGGAATCGTCATCGGAATCGGGGTCAAGTTGCTGATTCACCTGCTCAACGGCGTTCCCCTCCGGTCGATTTTCAAACCGTACCTCGACGTGGAACTGCTCGATTCCAAGACAGCACTGATTCGAGCCCGGTTCTCGGCCATCTTCACCAACTGGATCTTGTTCCGCCGCCAGTTGGCTCGACTGGGTCTCAAAGAAAAAAAGAACGTGATTGTCGACCTCTCCAACTGCAAACTCGTCGATCACAGCGTGATGGAAAAGCTGCACGAACTGCAAGACGATTTCGTGCGGGAAGGAGTCTCCTTGGAGATCCGCGGTCTGGAAAATCACCGGCCGCTGTCCGACCACGAACTGGCGGCGAGAAAGCGCGTGGAGGAAAACGCAGACCGTTCGCAAGAAACGGTGGGCCACGGCCATTGACGGCGACCCCGCGCCCCGGTGCGGCCTGGCATCACGGGCACTCGGGTACCACCGGCCGGAAAATAAATGGCTCGACCCAACGTGCGTGCCTCAACAACGTTACGGCGAAACCGGTGCGCCCATTTGAAGAAAAACCCTGTTTTCCCATCGACAGGCTGCCGATAGGCGTTATGATTGATGCACGCTCGGGAACAAACGAGTTCGCACGACGGGTGCGATTGTCCCTGGCGAGTTCAGGTTGATCCGAAAGGTTGAACGCTCAGGCATATTTGAATTGGTTACGGTAACGGTCGAGTCGGATTTCGGGTTTGGGCCGGGCTTTCTTCCGAGTTTTCTCTGGATCCCTGTGAGTCGAATCTGCTGATTGTTCCAGCGCTTGCTGGCTGGAAGCTGCTTGGCGTCCTCTGACGCCGCTTGGTTTTTGGGCAACGAGCCGTTGACGACGAGCCGTCCACTACCCTTCCAACGTGTCTGCCGGCGCCCACGAGCCATTCCGGACGATCCGGGATAGATTTTTGAGCCTGTGACAAAACCTGCCGTACCACCTCCGAAGCTCGGATGTGTTGCTTGCGGCATGGAGTTTTGTGACAGCCCCTTTGTTTCTTTTGCAGGAGTTCTTGAATGAACATTTATGTAGGCAATCTCAGCTTCGATGCGACCGAAGCCGACCTCGAGCAGGCATTCGCCCAGTTCGGCGACGTGAAGTCGGTCAACATCATCACGGACCGCGAAACGGGTCGTTCGCGAGGCTTCGGCTTCGTCGAAATGCACGACGACCAGGCCGGCCGTGAAGCGATCGAGCATCTGAACCTGAAACAGATTGCCGGTCGCGCAGTCACCGTCAATGAGGCTCGCCCGCGTGAAAATCGCCGCGGCGGTGGCGGCGGCGGACGTCGCTGGTAAACGACGGCGCCGAGTATCTCGGCAGTCCAGACTCGAGCCCGGTCCCCGCATCTTGCGGGACCGGGTTTTTTCGTCGATGCGCCGCGCTGCCGCGGAAACGGGGCGTTCGCGGTGCCGGGCCATTCGACCGGCATTGTCCGGGGTCGACGACGGCGGCGCCCCACGCCGTGCCGGCACGTTCGTCCGCCTGGAACGGCGGCGGAAAGGCTCCGGCGTGGGTCGGTGTCGGCTACCGGCAGGCATGCTGTAAAGTGATCGTCGAAATCTTGTGCTCTTGGTTGAAAACCTTCTCAGTTCTTGGGAGCCACCATCATGACCTCGCCCTTTGCATCGCTGCTGGCCACGGGAACCCGCCTGTGGCTCGATTCGGTCGATCCGGAGCTGGTGCCTCGACACCGCGACTGGGGATTCACCGGCGCCACATCCAACCCCGTGATCATTTCGGGGATCGTTCGGTCGGGAGCCTATGCGACGCGGCTCCGCGAGCTGATGGAAGGCGAGCCCGACAACGACGCCGTGGCCTGGCAACTGACCGACCAGATCGTTCGGCAGGCCCAGCAGGTATTTCTCGATGTGTGGCGCGAAACCGGCGGTAACGACGGCTACGTCAGTTTCGAAGTCGACCCGCTGTTGGAAGACCCGGAGCTGGCAATGCGTCATGGTCAGCGCGTCGAGCGTTATATCGAACTGGCCACCCGGTGGGCCGAGGGCCATGACAACCGGATGATCAAGATACCGGCCACACCGGCGGGCATCGACGCTCTGGAGGAAGTGGTGGCTCGAGGCGTCACCGTGAATGTCACGCTGATCTTTACGCAGGAGCAATACGAGCGGGCTCGCGATGCCGTCTGGCGGGGAGCTCAGCGGCGCCCCGACCTGGCTCGCTTCAAGAGCGTCTACAGCGTGTTCGTATCGAGGTTGGACAGTTACACTCAGGCGCACGTCCCCGAGCTTTCCGAGGACGCTCAAGGTGAAGTGGGCATCCTCAACGCCAAGCGGATCTGGCGAGCCAACGTCGAGTTCTGGAAGCAGCACCCCACGCCGCTGAGACAAGAAATCGTGTTCGCCAGTACGGGCACCAAACGCCCCGAAGATCCCCCGTGGAAGTACGTGGTCGCTCTGGCCGGCAGCGACATCCAGACCAATCCCCCGGCCACCAACGAGGCGGTGGCGGCAGCCGACCTGGAGTTCGAGCGGCAAGTCGATCAGTGGCCGCCAGACGAAGTCGTCCGGGAAATCGACCGGAAAGTCGATAGAGACCGACTGCTCGAAGTGCTGATGGAAGAGGGCATTCGCAAATTCGCCGATCCGCAAAAGGAATTGCTGGCCGAAGTCGGCCGTCAGAGATCGGCGATGTCGGGGAGCGGATACTGAGGCAACCATCCCAGCGGAAGCACGGCGCCGGTGATCCAGCGAGCCTCATCGGAGGCGAGAAAGGCGATCGCCGCAGCCACATCGTGAGGCATCCCCATACCCAGAGGATGGCTGGCCAGAATCTTCCGCTCGGTCTTCAAACTCCATTTGCCGATATGCTTGGCCGTCATCGGTGAGAACACCAGGGCCGGCGCTACCAGGTTCACTCGGATCTTCTGCGGCGCCAGTTCGATGGCCAAGGACTGCACAAAACCGGTCAGCCCCGCTTTACTGGCACTGTACGCCGCGAACCCCTGGCATCCGCCCAGCCCCAAGATACTGCCCACGTGAGTAATCGAGCCCGGCGATTTCAGCAAAGGCAAAGCCAACTGAGTCAATTCGATGGCGGCGCGCAGGTTGACGTCGAGTTGACGCGCGACGTCCTCCGGCGGCATCGCTTCCAGGGGGCCCCGTGCTTCGATCCCCACGTTGTTCACCAGCGTATCCAGATGGTCGGCGTCCCGGTGAACCGTTTCGATCAATGTCTCCAGTGAATCGCGTCGTCCGACGTCGCATGCATGCCAGCAGACCCGATCCGTGAGTCGGCGGAGGCGCTTGAGCAGCCGCGACGGCTCGCGGCGGGAGGCCAGCCACAGCAATGCGCCCTCACGCGCCAACCGCTCGGCCGTGGCACCCCCGATCCCCCCGTGACTGGCGCCGAAGATCAGAGCATGCTTTCCGGTAAAGCGGCGAGGCAGATCTTGGTGCGGACTCATGGGGAGTTGTCGAGTGCGAAGGAACGGAAGATGATGAGCACCATGGCTGGACGGCAGGCAGCCAGCGGACCGGCCGAAGACCGGCGGAACGTTCGAGTGTAGGATGTCGGCGGGAGAACGGGAACCGGGAGAACGGCGGTAGCCGATGAACGAACTGGAGAACTCCATCGTGTTTACGGGACTGGTCGAGGGTATGGGGAAGCTGGTCGAACTCATCGACGAGCCGCCGGGAAAGCGGCTGGTGATCGATGCCGGAGAAATCGCCTCCGGCGCCGCCATCGGAGACAGCGTGGCCCTCAACGGCTGCTGCCTCACCGTCGTTGCCGTGTCGGGATCGGTGCTCGAGTTCGAGGCGGGGAAAGAAACACTCCGTCGCACGAACCTGGGCGGGTTGCAGTGTGGCAATGCGATCAACCTCGAACGAAGCTTGCGAATCGGCGACCGATTGGGCGGCCACCTGGTGACCGGCCACATCGACACGGTGGCGCGCGTCGCGCGGCGGGATGACGAGGGGGAGTGGTCGACGTTCTGGTTCGAACTCGACCGGCAATGGATGCACCATCTGGCCTCCAAGGGTTCGGTCGCCGTCGATGGTGTGAGTTTGACAGTAGTCGATGTGAATGACAATAAGACGGCGTTCAGCGTAGCTCTGATTCCGCATACATTGGAAGTCACCACCTTGGGGCGGCGACAAATCGGTGACTCGGTCAACATCGAAACAGACTTGCTGGCCAAGTATGTCGAGCGTCAACTGGCGCGGGAGACATCATGAAACGGCAAACGGCATCGTTCCTGATCGAACGTTTCGATGCGGCCGGAATTCGCCCCGATTCGCGACGCGGCCAGAACTTCCTGGTCGACTTGAATCTGGTAGCCCTGCTGGCCCGATCCGCGCGGCTGGACCAGCGCGACGTCATATTGGAAGTCGGCACGGGAACGGGCTCATTGACGGCCATGCTGGCCTCCCAAGCCGCTCACGTGGTAACGGTCGAGGTCGACACTCGACTGCACGCGATGGCTCAAGAAACGCTCGGCCCGTTTTCCAACATCACGTTCCTGCGGCAAGATGTGCTCAAGAACAAGAACCGCATCGACGCCAACGTCAAAGAGGCGATCGTGGCGGCGCTGGAAGCCGACCCGGAGCGGCGTTTCAAGTTGGTCGCCAATCTGCCGTACAACATCGCCACGCCGATCCTGTCCAATCTGTTGGCGGCACCGCCCCGCCCCGCGCTGATGGTCGCCACCATCCAGAAGGAGCTGGCCGACCGCATCGTGGCTCGGCCGAACACCAAGGACTACGGGGCGCTCAGCATCTGGATGCAGAGCCAGTGCGACGTGGAAATCGTTCGCGTGCTGCCGCCCAGCGTCTTCTGGCCTCGTCCCAAAGTTCACTCGGCCATCGTCCGCATCCGTCCGGTCGCCAACAAGTGGCAGCGGATCTCCGATCTGCCGTTTTTTCAGGAGACGGTCCGCGCTCTGTTCTTTCACCGCCGAAAATACCTCCGCAGCGTGGTCCAAAGTGCGTTCAAAGGACGCCTCGATAAGGCGGAGGTCGACAGGCTGCTCGAAGAGTGCGGATTCCAGGGCACCGAGCGAGCCGAACAGTTGTCCGTCGAGCAGATGATCGGGTTTTGCGAAACCGCCCGTCGCCGATTATCGTAGAAGATGGGCGGGAGGGTCGGAGTGACCGTTCCCATAACGAAGCAGAGGTTGGGACCGTCAAGAGGGACGGACGCCATGAGATTCATCGAAATGACTGGCAAAGTACTGGCCGATATCGTTCAAGATGACGAAATCCACGCGCCGTCGCTCCCCGAGGTCGGCATCGGGGACGAAACGGTGGTGCGCGTCAATGAACAGGGCGATATCGAGATTCGTCTGGCCGACCGCTGGGACGTGATCGGCGGACTGCTGGGCAACTACGAGGCCAGAATCAAACGCCGTACCGGTTTGGACTGGGTGCACCCTTGCAACTGACCGGCGGCCTCACCCGGTTGTTCCCTTCCAGCAGTTTTCCGCCTAGAATCGAGTTTCACGTCACGTCGGCTCACCCGTCCGATCATCCCTCCGGGTGAGCCCCCTTATTCGGGAAGTGCTTGCACGGCTGGTGCCGGCCACGGTCTTCAAAATCGCTGGGCCGTATGTCCACCATACGGTCGGTGGGTTCGATTCCCATGCACTTCCGCTTTCCCTTGCCCTCGGGAACAACGGTGAAACGGCAAAGTCAGTTTCTGGATGTCGTCGATTGCGAGACGGCTCAAGCCCGCTTCGAATCGGCGCTCGACCTGCGCCCCATCGGGACCGAACAGGTGGCTCTCCCGGACGCTCTCGAACGCGTGTTGGCCGAAGACGTTACGGCGCCGGTCGACGTGCCCGCCTTCGATCGCTCCAACTTCGACGGGTTCGCAGTGCGTGCGGAGGACGTCGTGGGAGCCGACGAGGAGTCCCCCCGGCTGCTGACGCTGCTGGAGGAAACGGCAACGGCCGGAGCCGTTCCCCGCCGGGAGGTGCGTCCGGGCATGGCGATGCCCATCGCCACCGGAGGCGTGGTGCCTCGCGGCGCGGACGCCGTGGTGATGGTCGAGGACACGACGATCCGAGACGGGCAACTGGCCGTAGGCCGCCCGGTTCCGGCCGGATTCGGCCTTACCTTCGCCGGCACCGATATCGCTCAAGGCGAACGCGTGCTGTTTCAGGGAACTCAGCTCAGCAGCCGAGAAACGGCCGTCCTGGCAGCTTTGGGACTCGACTCGGTTCCGGTCGTCCGGCGACCTCGCATCGCCGTGGTTTCCACCGGTGACGAAATCGTGGCTCCCGGGAATCCCCTGCAAATCGGCCAGATATTCGACTCGAACCAACGCGTGATCGCCGACGCCTTGCGCGAAGCGGGAGCCGAACCGGTGGAGTTGGGCATCGCTCCGGACGACGCCCACGCACTGCGCGCGCTGATCGAGCGAGGGTTGCAGCAGTGCGATGGCGTGCTGCTTTCGGGCGGAACCAGCAAGGGTGCTGGAGACATCTCCTATCGGGTTGTCGACGAACTGGGAGAAATCTGTGTTCACGGCGTCGCCATCAAACCGGGTAAGCCGATTTGTCTGGCGGTCGCCGATGGCAAACCGCTGGTCGTGCTGCCCGGTTTTCCCACTTCCGCCATCTTTACATTTCACGAGTTCGTCGCGCCGGTGGTTCGCCGCATGGCGGGATTGGCTCCCCGTCCTCGTCATACCCGGATCACGGCGCGGCTGGCTGTCGGCGTACGGTCTCAGATGGGACGGCGCGAATATGTATTGGCCAGCCTGGTACGGTCCCGGCTCGCCGATTCGGAACGAGCGTGGGTTGCCTATCCGCTGGGAAAGGGTTCGGGATCGGTTACCACCTTCAGTCACGCGGACGGCTACCTCACCATCGATCAGCGGTGCGAGTTGGTATCGGCGGGTAAGGAGGTCTCCGTAAAGCTGCTCTCGTCGGAGCTGAAACTGGCGGACTTGTGTGTGATCGGCAGCCACTGCATCGGGATGGACTGGCTGTTGTCGCAGTTGAACCGGGCCGGGTTCGTGGTGCGTTCCCTGGCGGTAGGATCGACGGCCGGTCTGGAAGCGGTCCGCACGGGTCGCGCGGACGTGGCCGGCATTCACTTGCTGGATCCTGAAACGGGCCGGTACAACACGCCGTTTCTATCTGACGAACTCGAGGTGATCGGCGGTTACGAGCGGCGGCAGGGGATCATTTTTCGGCCTGAGGATTCGAGGTTCGCGAACTTGAGCTTGGCGGAGATCCGGGAAGTCGTCCGCGGTGACGCCGCTTTGCGAATGGTGAACCGCAATGCGGGAAGCGGGACGCGCGTCCTGATCGATCTCCTGCTGGGCGAGGCGCGGCCTCCCGGATATGCTCAGCAACCGCGCACTCATCATGCGGTCGCCGCCAGCGTGGCCCAAGGTCGGGCCGACTGGGGAGTTGCCGTCGAGTGGGTCGCGCGCCGGCGCGGTCTGGGATTCTGTCCACTTCGTGAGGAACGATACGAGCTGATCGCGCGCCGCGACTCGACCGACAGAGCTCCTCTGAACAGGTTGCGGGAACTGTTGGCTGCCGAGGAGACCCGCCAGGCTCTGGAGCGTTATGGACTGCGCATGTTGGACCGATCGATGGGACGGCCGGACGAGGCGCAGTGAGGCGAAGCATGGTCGGCTATGGTTACCACGGACAGTACTTGCTGGTCGACTTGTCGTCGGGAACGAGTCGACGGCTGCCGTTGGACGAATCGGTTTTGCGAGCGTACATCGGCGGTGTGGGGCTGGCCACCTGGTTGATGCTCCGCCATTGCCCCCCCGGCGCCGATCCGCTGGGCCCCGACACGCCGCTCGTGCTGGCGTTCAGTCCGTTGGTGGGCGGGCCTCTCACGACATCCGCCAAATTCGCGGTGGTGACCAAGTCGCCCTTGACCCGGCGGATCAGTGACAGTCTCTGTTCGTCTCGTTTCGCCCTGGCGGGGAAACGAGCCGGAATCGACGCCCTGGTGGTGACGGGGCGTTGTTCGGAACCGAGTCTGCTGGTGGTCGATGAGGACCGGGTCGAGTGGCCGTCGGCGACGCCGTGGTGGGGACGAACCACGTCGGATGCGCAGCGAGCGATCGAGTCGGCATTCGGGAAGGGCTGGGAAAGCCTGGTCATCGGCCCGGCCGGCGAACGGGGAGTGCGGTTCGCCACGATTTCTCATGACGGTCGCCACGCGGGACGTGGAGGTGCCGGAGCC
>JALSIV010000331.1 GCA_026989685.1 Pirellulaceae bacterium
GAATCACGTCCGCTTCGACATACTTGGTGACGGCAATCAGGCGTACCGAGTCGGCCGAACGCCCGGCCCGCTGGGCCGCTCGAGCGATGCGCTGCCGTACGCACTGGACATGGTCGGCGACAATGGTGGCTACATTTTCCATGGCGATCGCACACGCATCTGTCGTTTGGGACCTCATCGAGGAGGATCACGGTGGTTGGGCGGCGGGGGCCGCAACCCGCGCCGACGATGCCCGACTCGGCTGACGCGGCTCCCCATCGCTCACGAGGCGTCGTCGGATTCCACTTCCACATAGGGCACGGCTTCGCCCGTGCGATGGAAACGCCCGGCGAAAAACTCGGTCACCAGATTTTGTCCGAGCAGGGTTCGGCTGGCGGGGGCCGCCAGCGAGCGATAGAACAACCACTGTTTCGATCCGACCTGGACTCGGTATCCTACCGCCTCATCCGGCTTCACAATGCGGAGCCGCTCGGCCACCGTCAAAGCCCGCCACGTCCGCAGCCGCTCATCGCGGCGCGAACCGTGCAAGTCGACCAATACGGGCAGATAAAGGGCCCGCCCCTTGCCGGCGGCCCGCACCGTCAACGCCTTGTCCACCTGCTCGACAACCGGCGGTTCACCGCCGACCTTCCACTCCGGCGCCGCCAACGGCACCAGCCAGGCCTGTCGCTTGCCCTCGGTAACCAGCCAGCCGTCCTGCGTCTCCTCTTCCGAAAGCCAATCGACGTCCGAAGCCAGCGGCAGCGTGAGTTTCATTTCCAACTGGGCCTTGTGCGTGCCAAGCAGAGCATCTGCCAGCAGAACCAACCGTTGCCGCCGTACAAACATCCACTGACGTTGAAGCCGCCAACCGGATTCCAACCGCTGTTCCAATTCGAGATAGTCAACGCCGTCCTCGCTGAAAGCGCACGTTTCCACCCACTCGCCGGCTGCACGCAGCGGACGACCGTCTACCCGGATCGCCTCTGTCACGATGCCGCCAGCCAAGACCTTGCGGCGAATCCCGAATTCGGCGCGGCACTCGGTCCGATCGAAGGCGACCGCCAGATAGCCGCTCTTGGGCTTCCAACCCGATCGCATCACCGCGCCTTGAGCCCACTCCGAAAACTCGCTCGGATCCGGTTTCTCAAACCGGTTCTCCGGATCGACCGATGACCGGCAAACGGGCAGACGCAGACTTCGGGCCAGGAATTCCTCCGTTGCGTCCTCACACCACGCCAAAGCCGATTCCAGGAACGCTTCCTCCCAGGCGGGACCGCATGAGAACATCGAACTCCCGTCTCCTCGAGTCAGTTGCAGTGCTCGTCGCAACAGCCATTCGTAGTCCTCTCCGGGGTCGGCTCCCGGCCAATCGATCGACGCCTCGCAGGCAACGTCCCGGACTCGCGTCCACGCCGCCAACCACGGTCGAATCGACGACCAGTGAGCGCAATAGGGAAGCCCGGTGCCGTCGAGATAGACTTCGGCGATTCGAGCCAGACGAGCAGCGCCGCTCTTTCGCAGCCGCTTCCCCGCTCGCCTGAATTCCGCCAACACCGTCCCCAACACGAAAGGGAGTTCCCCACCGAGCCAAACAGCGGGAAGGAAAGCATGCTCGATCGCCTCGGCCGAGGGAGATTCGATCGACGCCAGATGCTCCACCATCTCCCACCAGATGTCGTCGTCGGTCGATCGGGCAAGGTCGGGAAGAGCGTACGCTGCGGCCAGGTTGACGATGGCCCCCTCTGTGGCCGTTCCCGTTTCCAGAACCTCACGACACATGGTCAACCACTGACTGGCGGGGGGTACGTCGGCTGCTGCAAATAGTCCCTTGACCAAATTGCCGATCTCGGGCGAAACCGATTCGTCCGCCATGCCCCACAGCAGGGCCGGCCGGCCCGATCGGTCCCAGGAGTCGCGCAGGGCGTCCAGCCACCTGGACTCGGCGACTGCCGCCTGCAATTGCCGCCGCTTCTTCGGGCTGCATTCGAGCCCACTGAGGTTCGAACTGGCCGGCGATTTCGGTGATGTCGTCTTGGAAGATGTGGTGGTACTCATTCCGTCGCGAGGTGGACTTGTCCTATAATGGGGGCAAGACTGGGTCGGCGTCTTATTGCTGGTTGAATGCTGCCATCTTAGCGAACAACGATCAAGCGAAAAGGACCCGTGCCACGATCCCTTTTTCTTAAGGAATTCTCGCATGTTCGCCATCCGCAACCTGGCCGGTCGCACGGCCGGCCATCGTCTCGGTGCGAGTGTCATGGCCGCCCTTGTTCTTCTGGCCGCTTTCGGCGGCATTCGCGCCGACGACCCGCCGGCCGATGCTGCCAAGCAAAAAAAAGCACCGGACTCGGCCACCCAAGACCGGCCTCCCGCTCCGTCCTCCGCTCGGCCCGCGAAACCGGACGGCGGCGAACTACCGATTCCAGTCGCCAAGTCATGGATACGCGTCGCCAAGGGTTACCCGATCTGGGTCGATCTGAAGAAGAAGGAAGTGATCGTCAAGGGACGGGTGGCGATCCAGCGCGGGCAACTGGAGATGTTCGCCTGTCCCAAGGGGACCAAGGAGCACGAATCGGTGGTGGCGGTGGAATCGCCGGCCAAATTCGTCCATCTGGCCTTGTTGGCGGTGGGGGCCCGGCCGGGAAAGCCGGTTTCCTTCGATCCCAAGTATCGCCCCGCCAGCGGAACGCCGATCCAGATCGACGTCGTCTGGAAAGATGGCAAGGGAAAGGTCCACCGCGATCGAGCTCAGGAGTGGGTAAGAAACGCCCGCACCGGGAAACCGCTCAAGTACGACTGGGTCTTCGGCGGCAGCAATTTCTGGACCGATGAGACGACGGGCGAGCGGTACTACGCGGCCGAGGGCGGAGAACTCGTCTGCGTCTCGAACTTCTCCACTGCCACGCTCGACCTGCCGGTGGAAAGCACGGCTGCCAACCAGGGATTGGTTTACGTGGCCAACGACAAGAAGGTGCCGCCACGCGGCACGCCCGTCGTGATGATCTTGCGTCCCAAGCCCAAACCGGACGAAGCCACGAAAAAGAAGTCGAAATAATAATGCCTCGCGCGGGGCTGTCGGTTGTCACCACGCCTGACAGCCTCGCGCCTTGCGGGCGCAGCCCGCGTCAGGCGAGTGCCTCCACCAGATCTTCCACGAGACGGAAGAAGACTTCCCGCGTGAACAGAGCGGGGACGGGAGAGCGGGGTTGTCCCGGGGTTACGGCGTACCGCACCAGTTCGATCTCGCCTCCGGCTCGTACCAGCACTTCGAAATACGACCGCCCCGCCGGCGTTGCCGATGGCGGCACCGACCGCATCTGCACCACTTGCGCCTGGCCGTCCACCTCGACGACTCGCAGCGGTTCGAGCAGATACGTGAGCCGCGCCGCCAGGTCGTCGCCGATCCTGGCCAGCCGGTCGGTCGACGCACCTGCCAGGCTTTGAGAGGACACCAGCAAGCTTCGAGTTTCGCAGCCAACCCGATCGACGACCGGGAGTTCGCCGCGCACCTCTCCGTCGTCGAGCGACACTTGCAGCGTGCCGCCGACACCTTGCAGGCGCCGCCATTCCCGATCGAGTTCAGTCTGCAGGTTCATCGTCGTCACTCTTCGACTTCGTGCCGGCAACCACCTTGGTCGAGTACGAATGCCCGTCGTAGGACAATCGAGTCGGCTGCTCGTCCACGACCGTTTCGACGTGGACCGGGCGGGTCCACAGTCGTTGTAGGTTGACCAGCGTGTCTCGCGCGTAGTCCTGCTTCAGTTCCACACCGTTGTATTCATGCACCAGGTACAGTTCATTGCGATTCTTGTAGTTCGCGTCGACCAGCCGGATGATCGGCCGTCCCATGTTGGTCAGATTGAATAGGAGGGCCTGCTTGACTTTGGGAAACTCGCGGCTCTCGATGGCGTAGTACCCCGCATCTTCGTGATAGCCGAACTGGAACAGTTTGTAGCGTCGGCAGAAATCGAGCGTCAGGAACTCGTCGATGAACGTCAGATCGTTGTGAATCCTTCGCACTTCGAAGATCTTCTCGCGCCCCAAACCGAGTTCCCGATCCCATTCGGCTCGCGCCCGGCGATCGGTACACTGCTCGTACTCATCGCCGAAGCAGCCGCGATTCCAGCGATCCTCGATGTCGCGGAACAGCTCCACTCCGAGTTTGTACGGATTGAGCCGATTCGGAGAAGTGGCCAGCGTTCCAGCGCAGTGGTCGGCATAGGAAATCACATCGGAGGCCGTCATCGCGTGACGCGTCATGATCGTGGAGTGCCAATAGGTGGCCCAACCTTCGTTCATGATCTTGGTCTGTCCTTGAGGCGCGAAGTAGTATGCTTCTTCGCGGATCATCGACAGCACATCGAGTTGCCACGACTTGAGCGGAGCGTGTTGCAGTAGAAACCACATCACGTCCTTGGTCGGTTCGCTGGGAAACCGTCCTTCCGCAGCCCGTTTCTCCTCTCGCCGCCGCTGCGCCTCCGCCTCCAGCCAGTCCGACGGATTGATGTACGGGTCCATGTGAGGGCTCGCTTTGAGCTTCGGCACGGAGGGCTCGTCGCCGGCTTCGCCATCGGTACGTCGCCCATCATCGCCTCGCCGGATAAAGGGAGAATGGATGTCGATCAAATCCTCGATGCTGAGGCAGATGTCGATGAAGTTCTCGACTTCTTCCACGCCGAAGCGGTCCATGTAACGCCGGATCCGGTTGCCATGGTTCGCCATTTCATCGATCATGTTGCGAGGCGTCTGAGAGAACCAGGCGTTGCACTTGAAAAAGTCGCAATGGCCGTAGACGTGAGCCATCACCAGTTTGTGATCGGTGAAGGAGTTGCTGGCCAGCAGATAGGCATAACAGGGGTCGTTGTTGATGACCAACTCGTAGATCTTCTGCAAGCCGTAGGCGTACCCTTTCGACAGCCGCTCGTATTCCATCCCGAATCGCCAGTGAGGATAGCGAGTGGGGAATCCGCCGTAGGCGGCGATGGCGTTGAGCTGATCGGCACTGACCACTTCGAAGATGGTGGGAAAGAAGTCGAGCCCATAGCGCCGCGCGTGCGCTTCGATTTCCTCTTGAGCTTTCCGCAACTCAAGGGGCAATTCTCGTAGTTCGGGTACCGTGGCCATGAAACTTCTTCCCCACCGGTTCGAGGGTTCGACAGGCGACTTGGAATCTCAGTTCGTGACATCTGCGTGCCGTACGCGCATGTTGCCGGCAGTGTCCTCTCCAGCCGCCATCGCGTCACCTCACACTTCACACCTCACACCTCACACCTCACACTTCACACTTCACACCTCACACTTCACACCTCACACTTCACACCTCACACTTCACACCTCACACCTCACACCTCACACCTCACCCTTGCGTGCCCAGCCCGCGTTAGGCGGAACGAAGACGCAACGGCGCCGCCGCCCCTGGGGTTTCCTCCGTGAGAGGGCGGACCGTGAACCGGTCCCGCGACAGCGACTCGATCACGTCCCACAAACGGGGAAGCTGCCGGCGCAACTGGCGGCGCGCCGCGTCGATGGCTCCTTCGGTTCCGGTGGCCTGCACTTGCAGACGCCAGTGGCCCACCGAAACCTCGAAGGTCGTCGCGGGTATTCGCGGCGGCAGATCGAGCGGGCAATGGTGTGGTCCTCGTCTGGTCGTCATCTCACTTTCCCTTTCCCAGAAACGCCTTGATCGAATCGTAGATGCCGTCCCGGTCTTCGATCACGGACAAAATGACGTGGTCGTGCTCCTCGGCGATCGGCTCGAGCGACCGGATGAACTCGCCGCTACCGTAGGGACTCTCGACCTGGCCGTAGCAAAATAGATTGGCCAGCGGCAGCAGGGATTCCCTCAGGATCGTCAAGGCCGACCGATTGTCTTCGCCCCAATTGTCTCCGTCGGAGAACTGGAAAAAGTAGATGTTCCACACTTCGGCGGGAAACTCGCGTTCCACGAGATGGCGGGCGACTTCGTAGGCCGAACTGATCCGAGTCCCGCCCGATTCGCGCGTGTGATAGAAGGTTTCTTCGTCGACTTCTTTGGCCGCGGCGTCGTGGATGATGTAGCGGCGCTCGATGCTGCTGTACTGTTTGCGCAGCCATGTGTCGATCCAGAAGGCTTCGGTGCGCACGATCTGCTTCTGTTCGTCGGTCATCGAGCCGCTGACGTCCATCATGTAGATGATGACGGCACTGGCTTGCGGCTCCTGCTCTCGTTCCCAACTGCGGTACCTCCGGTCCTCCTTGATGGGAACGACTCGCGGTCGTTCGGAGACGTAACTCCCTTCCGAGATCTGCCGGCGCAGTGCTTCGACGTAGGTTCGCTTGAAATGGCGGAGCGACTCGGGACCGACCCGTCGGATACTCTTGTAGCGAGCTTTTTCCTGAGTCAGATTGGCCTGCCCTTTGGGTTCGATCCGGGGAAGCTCGAGTTCGTCGCCGAGCATGTCGGCCAGTTCATCGAGCGTGATATCGACCTCGAGCACGTGGGCACCTGGTTGGTCGCCGGCCGGCCCCGCGCCGCTGCCGTCCCCTTCGCCCGGTCCGATCGGCTGCCCGATTTCGCCATCGCCCTGACCGACTCCCTGGCCCCCTTTGTTGCCGTAGCGAAAGCGGGGAATGTCGAGTTGGGGGACGGGAATGCTCACCAAATCGCGCCCCTTGCGGCCGATCATCTCGCCATGCGTCACATAGCGCCGGAGGTTTTCCCGCACGCGTCCGCGGACAATGTCGCGAAACCGCTGCTGATCGCGCTCGATTTTCATCGCCATGATCGCCGTCTCCCCTCCGATCAATCCTCCTTGGTATCGCCTCGAGCAAAAATGCTGGCGACGAAATTCAATACGTCCGTGGCACTCTCTTCGTCGTAGCCGTAATCCCGGATCATCCGAGCCTTGACCACATCGATCTTGGCCTGAGTCTCCTGGTCGACCACGTTGGAGACCAGGCTGGTCAGTTTGATCGAATCCTTCTGATCCTCGAACAGCTTGAGTTGCAATGCCTTGTACAGCCGTTCGTTGGTCTTGTAGTCGAACGACTTGCCGTCGATCGACAGTGCTCCGATGTAGTTCATGATCTCCCGGCGGAAATCGTCCTTGCGGCTTTCGGGAATGTCGATCTTCTCCTCGATCGACCGCATCAACCGCTCGTCGGGCTGCTCGTATTCGCCGGTGAACTTGTTTTTCACTTTTTCTCGTTGTGTGTAGGCCTTGATGTTATCGATGTAGTTCGCGCAGAGCCGCTTCAAGGCATCCTCATCCGCGGCAATCGCCCGCTGCACTTCGTTCTTGACGATGTTCTCGTACTCCTCCTTGACGACGCCCAGCAATTCCCGGTAGCGCTGCTTGGTCTCTTCGCTGGTAATCAGCGAGTGATGCCGCAGCCCCGCCTCGAGTTCGTTCATGACCATAAAGGGATTGATCGAGCGGGCTTCGGGATGAGCCACCAGGGCATTCGAAATCTTGTCCTGGATGTAGCGAGGCGAAATCCCCTGCATGCCCTCATTCTTGGTTTCCGCCTTCAGTTCCTTGACATTTTCCTCCGTGAACCCCGGCAGCGACTTGCCGTCGTACAGTTTCAACTTCTGCAGGAGCGTCAGTCCCGCGTTCTTGGGTTCCTCGAGTCGCGTCAGCACGGCCCACATCGCCGCCATTTCCACCGTATGCGGGGCGATGTGCTTGCCTTTGACCCGTTCGGGGTTGAAGTCCTTTTCGTAGATCTTGATCTCGTCACTGAGCCGCGTCACGTAGGGAATGTCGATCTTGACCGTCCGATCGCGAAGCGCCTCCATGAACTCGTTGTTCTGCAGCCGCCGGTACTCCGGCTCGTTGGTATGCCCGATGATCACTTCGTCGATGTCGGTCTGAGCGAATTTCTTCGGCTTCACTTTGTGCTCCTGGCTGGCGCCGAGCAAGTCGTACAGGAATGCCACATCGAGCTTCAGCACCTCGATGAACTCGATCAGACCGCGATTGGCGATGTTGAATTCACCGTCGAAGTTGAACGCGCGGGGATCGCTGTCGCTTCCGAACTCCGCGATCTTGCGGTAGTTGATATCGCCGGTCAGTTCGGTCGAGTCCTGGTTCTTTTCGTCCTTCGGTTGGAAGGTGCCGATCCCGACGCGGTCCTGTTCGGAGAGGACGATGCGCTTGACCCGGACGTCCTGGACGGCTCGAGTCCAATCGCCGTTGTACTTCCGCAGCCGCTCGTGGTACATGAAGCGGCAGAAAGGATCGAGATCGCCGTGGATCGTCACCTGGAAATCGTCCGCGCCGTGAGCCGCATTGAGTTCGGCCGCCACCTGCTTGCGGAACCGGTGCGGGATAATGTGGAGCGGCTCCTCGTTCATCGGGCACCAGTGCACCTCGCCCGACTCTTCGTCCAGCCAGCCGAGCGTGTACAGAGCCCCTTCATCGGTCTCGCTATACTTCTCCAGCCCCTTCTTCAACAGGCGGGCGATCGTGCTCTTGCTGCTGCCCACCGGACCGTGCAGCAGCAACACCCGCTTCTCGATCCCGTAACCCCGCGCCGCGCTCTTGAAAGCGTTGACCAGGGATTCCAGATGCTCGTCCAATCCGAAGACCGCATCGTGGCCATTGTCGAACGGATCGTCGAAAAAGTGATAATGAACCCGCTTCTCCCCGCGAGACACTTCGTAGGTCTCGTAACCGTGGGAGATGATCATGTCGTACAGCCGCTGGAACGCATTGCGAGTGACCTTGGGGTTCTCGGCCACCAGATCGAGATACTCCTGAAAAGTCCCCTCCCAGTTCTTCTTGCGAAACTGGTCCAGGTCCTGTTGCTGAGCCACCAGCGAAATAATCTGTTGACCTTTCATCATTCCATCCTCAAATAAAAACTGCGCATGCCGCAACGCAGGAGCGCATCAACGGTCGGTTGCCCGGTCACGCAGTCGATGAGTGCCCAAAGCGCACGCACAACGACAACGTGCCTTGGATCGCGTGACGACAAACCGTGCTTGCCGCTTCAGACTCCCGCTTGACCGCTGTCATCCCAGATCGCGGAGCGGAACCTCTACACAGACGCTTGAAAAAGAACGTTTGGCATCAACGGAAGCTAGGATCCCATTGGCCAGACAAAGAGCCACCGCCGTGTGGACTTGGGGGAAAATGCGTGGGCGTGCGCACTTTCCTGGGCCTCTGTCTCCAGTACAAGCCTATTTCGAGTTCGCCAACGTGGCAATAGAAAGTTGCCGACGGGCCGCAAGCGGAATGTTCCACCAAGCGGACCTCGAAGCCGCAACATCTTCCGGGGAAACAACTTAGAAAGACACCTTGGCCCACAATGCCGGCGGCCGCGGCCCATTTTTTTCTCCGGCCGCCACGGCCATGTCCTGCTTACGCCGAATCCAACGGCAGCAGCCGTTCGACCGCACTCAGCAGACGGTCCATGGCGAACGGCTTTCGGATGTAGTCGTCGACACCCAGCATTTCGGCATAAGCTTTGTGGCGACTCCCCTCGTTGGCTGTCACCATGATGATCTTGGTGGGAATCTTCCGCGTCCGTCGCAGTCGCTCCAAGACCAGAAAGCCGCTGCGCTTGGGCATCATCATATCGAGAATCACCAAGTCGGGTTCTTCCCGCTCGGCCATGGCCAGTCCCTGGTTTCCGTCGCGCGCGATGACCACGTCGTAGCCACGGGACTGCAGCGTGTAGCGCATCGCCTCAATGACTTCTGCGTCGTCGTCGACCAACAAAATGCGACGCCCTCGCGTCGAACTCTCCACCGCTGCATCATCGTTCGGCTTTTCGTCCGTCATGGTCATCTGTCCGCAGGCTTCGTAGACTCGGAACACTCCTCCTACCGATGTAGGGGACCCCGATATCTTATTCGGCCGTGCCGACGAATGCTACGGGGGAGTCCGCGAGGGTCAGTCGCCCCGTTTGAGTCCGAACGCCATGTAATGGAGTCCCGAGGCATCTTGCACCATCACGCCTCCTGCCGGAGCGAAGTACTTGGCGATTTCCGCATAAGGTGGCAATGGATGGTTCTTCATGGCTCGCAGGAGTGCCTGAGCCACCGGGTGCTCCCGTCCCTGAATCTGCTCGCGGAATTTGGGCGACACCGCCAGTTGGTAGATCCCTCGCAGCGTTTCCTCCGGGCGCGTAAAAGCGATCAGACTCGGTTTGTCCGTCCCCAAGTGCGTGCGGATCCGACTCTGAATCAACTTGAAATCAAGCTCTTGGCCCAGCGATTTGCCGGTCGCCATGGCAGTGATCGCCGCCTTCAGGCAAGGCTCGCTATCGCACACGATCAGGGAATCCCCGACCACAGCCACACACGGCGTCGGCTCGCGGACGAACTCGGGAGGCCCCGATCCTGTGCGCTCGCGCCGCCGACGGGCCATCCGAGACTCGAAACGAAAGTAGGTTACCTGGCGAAACCGAGCGGTCTTGGCGGAATCGGTGAACTTATTGATCACACCTTTCAGCGTGCTGCGGAACGCCTTGGGGTCCTTGAGTTGAATGGCCAGCAGGTTGGCCTGGTGGTTTACTTTGTCCGGCGACTCCACCCAATTGAGAAAGGTGATCCGGCCCCCCCACTGATCCAAAACGTCCTTTTGGAAATCAAGTCCCAGCGGCGCGGCAAACCGCGACTCCGCCATTCGCAACAGCGCCCCTTCGCCGCGAACTCGGGAAACCACCCGATCGGCCTCGGCAAAGGCCGCCGGAAAATCGAAATAGGCCGACATGTAGGTCGACGCGTCGGCCGGCACCCAAGGTTCGGGGTCGCCGTCTCCCGTTTGAAACTCCACCAGTTTCAACAAGCCCCGTCGCGGTGAATCAAGCATCAGATGGATGTGCTGCAGCGACTCGAACTCTTCGGTATCGAGGATCATACTGCCACCAATGGCTTTGATTCCGTCGATCCCCAACAAGGGGAACAACAGCAAGGTCGCCTGAAGACCGGTGTCGTTCTTGGCAGCGGTTCGCAGGAACAGCATCGGGTCGGCGTACCACGCCAACTGCGGGCGCTCATCTCTTGTCCCGCGACTGCGTCGCAGGATGCTGGCGAACTTGCGATTCTCGGCCAGCTTGCGTGTCTCACTGATGCCGTCCCACGTCTGAATGATGTCCTTGGCAGCTTCGACATCGCTCGTCGCCACCAATGTTCCCTCACGAATGAAATAGACCCAGGGAATCTGGCTGCCGCTGGGCGTAACGACTGTCAACATCGTCTCCCCAAACGCCTCGGTTTCCTTCGTCCCCCCCTCTCCCTCGATCCGGCCGACCACGGCCGCCAACACCGACTCGGCATCGGCCCCGCCCTTGCCCACATCGAGGATCGCAATCAGCACCGGCTGAGTGTTCGACGACTCGTAGACGCCCGGATCGACGAGCGCCACACAAAGTTCACCTTGAGGAATGGCCAGCAGCCGGTCCACCGACACACCGATCTTGCTCTCCAGTTCGGCCTTCTCGAATTCCCCGCGAAACGACTCGAACAAATCCTCGAAGAAAGGTCGCACCTTCTCATCCTGCAGAACTCGGCCGAATTGAGTCCGCTTGTATTTCTCGACGAATTCCCGCGTGTCGTGTACCCGAACATAGGCCAGCGTCCGGTCGGGCAGCAGTTTGGGGGCCGCCGGTCGCTGCGACCAGGCGGGCGGCACCCACCACAGGGCACAGACGACAGCGGTCAACAATCCGGAACGCAAAGGCGGAGCGGCCACCACCGGCAATCGATCGTTGCCGTCATCTGCGGAAATAGGCGCCACGGTCGCAGTCGTGTTCATGGAACGGGATCCCCTCGTTGGAAAACAGGATGGGACGACCGGCCATGCCCGACACCCGCAGCCGGGTACCCGTCTCAAGTGGGACGAAAGCCGGATCGTCGTCTGGTTGGTTGTTGGGCTTACCTTGCTCGATCGGCCCGAGTTTCGAAAAGGGAGAGTTTGCCCTTGAGTTTTCGACACGCGTGCGGATTCCGGGGCTGGTCGAAGTCGAGACTCACACCAACCGGCAACTCGATACGAGTTTCGATCTGATGGATACCGCAGCGTCGGTCACGCTTTCCAGTCTGACGGGCCCACGAGTCGGGCCGACCATCCCGACAGGGACGCAACCGCGGCGAATGACGACTGCCGACAACAGAGAAAGACGCCGAATCCGCCCCTCACTTGGACATGGGTGCCCCCTCAATCCCCCGATCGGCTGGATTGCCATCGGTCCCCAAATCGGTAAAACTCACCCGCGATC
>JALSIV010000332.1 GCA_026989685.1 Pirellulaceae bacterium
TGCCCTGCCCCAAACCGATGCACATCGTCGCCACCCCGTATTGGACGTCCAGGTCGCGCATGGTGTGCAGCAAGGTCGTAGCGATGCGGGCGCCGCTGGCGCCGAGGGGATGCCCGATCGCAATCGCACCGCCGCGCACGTTGACCTTTTCTTCGTCGAGCCCCAGCAGCCGGATGCAGGTGAGCGCTTGAGCGGCAAAGGCTTCATTCAGTTCAAACAGACCGATATCCTCGAGTCGAAGGCCGGTCCGGTCCAGGAGCTTTTTCACGGCCGGGACCGGGCCGGTTCCCATCACGCAGGGATCGACACCCGCCACCACGGTCGCCACCACCTTCGCCATCGGCTCGAGTCCCAGATCGTTGGCCCGCTTTTCGGACATCACCAGCATGGCCGCGGCGCCGTCATTGAGCGGTGAACTGTTGCCCGCCGTAATGGTTCCCGTCTTGGGAATGAAAACCGGCGGCAATCCGGCGAGTGCTTCGAGGCTGGTATCGAAGCGGATGCACTGGTCCTGCCGGACTTCCACGGGAAGTCCATCCTCGTTCTTGCCCATGACGGGAACGATCTCTCGATCGAACCGGCCCTCTTCCGTGGCCGCCGCCGCGCGTTGGTGGCTGCGCAGGGCGAACGCATCCTGTTCCTGGCGGGAAATGTCGTGCATCTGCGCCAGGAATTCGGCCGTGATGCCCATGTGGAGCGCACCTTTGGACGTCACTTGGAAGAGTTTCGGATTGATATCGACCGCATGATCGAGGGGAATGTGGTGCATGTGTTCCAAGCCACCGGCGATCTCGATCTCCTGCGCACCGGCGGCGATCGCGTGAACAGCCTGGTGGAGCGCCTGCAAGCTGCTGCCGCACAGACGATTGACGGTGGTGCCGCACGTCGTCGCCGGAAGGCCGGCCATCAGCGACACGATGCGAGCAATGTTCATTCCCTGTTCCAGCGTTTGCTGCGTATTGCCGAGAATGACATCTTCCACTAACGCAGGGTCGATTTGCGAACGTTCGATCAGGGCTTTCACGCAGGCGACCGCCAGATCGTCGCTGCGCACGTCGCGATAGACGCCCCGCTCGGGATGGGCGCGGCCGATCGGTGTTCGGACACAATCGATGATGACTGCTTGATTCATGATACCCTACCGCCGGAGTAGAACTTCTTGCCGGTTCGAGCCATCTCTTGAAGCAACGGAGTCGGCTCGGCTCGAGCGCCCAAATACTCGATCTCTTCCAACTGTTTCAAGATCGTGGAGGCGCCGATCTGGTCAGCCCAGAACAACAGGCCGCCGCGAAACGCCGGAAATCCAATGCCGAATATCAACCCCAGATCGACATCCCGCACATCCCGCACCAGCTCCTCTTCCAACACGCGAGTCGCCTCGAGCAACATCGGCAGAAAGAGCCGGTGCGTGATTTGTTCGCGAGTCAGTTCACGAGGTTCCCGCAACAAGTCCTGGACCATCGTATCGAATTCGGGATCGGGCTCGGGTTTGTTTTTCTTCCCGGCATAACGGAAGAACCCGGCCCCGGTCTTCTGCCCCAACCGCCCCGCCTTGACGAGTCGGGAAAGGAGCGGCGAGACGGCGATGCGGTCGGGAAAAGCTTCCCATAAGACGCGGCCCGCGAACAGCGCCGTGTCGAGTCCCACCACGTCGTAGAGCGTGATCGGTCCCATCGGCATGCCGAACGCCTTGGCCGCTCGTTCCACCTCGCTGATCGAGACCCCATCGAGCAGCAGCTCCAAAGCCTCGTTCATGTAGGGCAACAACAACCGATTGACCAGGAATCCGGGGCCGTCCTTCAGCACGATCGGCATCTTGCCCAGCCGTTTTGCATAAGCCACCGCCGTGCTCACCGTCTCATCGCTCGTCCGCTCGCCACGGATCACTTCCACCAACTGCATGCGGCGCACCGGATTGAAGAAGTGGATGCCGCAAAACCGCTCAGGACGCCTGAGCGACTCGGCCAGCGAAGTGATCGGAATGGTCGATGTGTTGGATGCCAGGAACCCGGATTCGCCGAGACGAGCTTCGATCTGTGGCAGCACCTCCTTTTTCACCTCGGCGTTTTCCACAATCGCCTCGATGACCAGATCGCAAACCGACCAGTCGGCATCGTGGGCGACCGCGTTGAGCAGCGGCGCGTGTTTGGCAAGTTTGCCGGCACTCGGGCCTTTCATGTCCCGATCGTACGATGCTTCCTCCAGCGTCGCCTGCAACCCTCGCTGCAACGCCTCGCTGGAGGCGTCCTTGAGCCAGACCGCGATGCCCCGCTTCACATTGGCGGCGGCGATCCCCGTTCCCATGATCCCGGCACCGACGACGCCGACCGTGTTGATCTCCTGCGGAGCAACGTCTCCCTCGACGCCTCGGTCTTTCTTATTCCGGTCGGTGAGAAAAAAGACGTTCAGCAACGCCGCATTGACCGGGGAACCGAACAGCTTGGCCATGCCTCGAGCTTCCCGCTGAGCGGCGGCCTCCTCGTCGGATCCCGCTCCCTCGAGCATCGCTTCCAGGGCGGCTTCGGGAGCCGGATAGTGTCCCTTGGTTTCCATGCGGATCATGGCCGACGCCGTCAGCCCCAAGAATCCCAGTTCGGTGTCGGATATCGAAATCGGTCCGCGGCGCGACTCGCGGTCCCGCTGGTAGGCCTGCGTCGTCTGCTCGTGACGCACCACGGCAATCGCTGCCGACTCGAGTTGTTCGGGAGGAACGAACTGATCGGCCAGCCCCATGGCGACCGCTTCTCGAGCCGATATCGAGCGCCCGGAAGTGATCAGCTCGACCGCGTTTCCCAACCCGGCCAAACGAGGCGCTCGAACCGTGCCGCCCCAACCGGGAAACAGTCCCAACTTGACTTCGGGGAAGCCGATCTGCGTGCGAGGATGATCACTCATCACCCGCCGGTCGCACCAGCAAGCCAACTCGGCCCCGCCACCCACACACACTCCGTGAATGGCGGCCACCGTCACGAAGCGAGTCTGCGAGAGCCGCCGGAACAACGTCTGTCCTCGCCGGCAAATCGCCTCGGCCTCCTCGTCCGGAATGTCCAACGACGCTACGAATTCCCGCAGGTCGGCCCCGGCGATGAAGATCGAAGGCTTGGCCGACCGGATCAGCAAACCGGCCAGATCTTCACGCGACTCCAGTTGCCCCAAGTGCTCGTCCAGTTCCCCGAGGACCGGCTGCGACAGTACGTTGGCGCTTCGGTCCGGCGCGTCGAGCACCAGGCAAGCGATGTCTGGCTCGGGAAATGTCAGGCTGATCGTCGCACCCATTGGATCTTCCTCCCTCGTCGCCGCGCCTCGTCAACTCGTCTCCCGCCGGGCATTCGCGCCAACTCCAGCTCGGTCCCCCGTGAAATCGGGGAAAATATGCTACGATTAGATCATCCACTTCCAAGCGGCACCGGCTTTGGCTCTCCTAGCAAGCTAACGCAGTCGGCGGCCTCGGGAAAGCCCGGCAACCCGTTCTTTCCTCACGCGGCCGACCCTTCCCATGTCGACCAAGGAGTCAACACGTGGCAAACCTTCGGCCATCCAAACGGCAGCCCCTGGCGATGCTGCTGCTCTTTGCGGTAGTGCTCTGCTGGTGCCCGGCTCGACCACTGAGCGGCGAAGCCCCCCGCAAGCCCCAAACGGTGGAATTGACGATCGACTTCGGTGACGGCTTCCAGTATCGCTACACGAAACTGGTATGGCATGACGATATGACGGTGCTCGACGTGCTCAAACAGGCCCGACAGCACCGGCACCCGCTTCGGTTCGAGTTTCGCGGTGAAGGGGCCCGGGCCTTTGTCACGTCGATCGGGCGTGTCAAGAACGAGGGCGCGCGGGGAAGCAACTGGATCTTCCGGGTCGGCGGCAAGCTGGGCGACCGTTCGTGCGGGATTTATCCGGTTCGAGCGGGTGAGAAGGTCTTGTGGTCCTTCCAGCGATACCCATAAAATGTGGGGTCTTGATGGGAAAGCCGTACCTGAGCGGTTTGGCCCCACCCTCCCCCAACACCAGGAGCTGCCGATATGAGTGCCTCGCATGATGAAAACCCGAGAGTCATTGCGAGTCCATCGCGTGTCCCCGATTCCAACCGACGGTCGAGAAACTGGCTGTGGGCCGGGTGTGCCTTGGTCATCGCCGGAGCCGCCGTACGGCTCTATTTTCGTGACATCCCCAATTTCTCGCCCGTCGCAGCGATTGCCCTCTACGCCGGTTTCGCGCTCGGACGAGTCCGACGAGCCATCTGGATTCCTCTTGCGGTGATGGCGGTCAGTGACTGGGTGATCGGGGGCTACGACTGGAAACTGATGGTGGTGGTCTATGGCATGCTGGCGCTCCCGGTGATCGCCGGCGGCATTCTTGCGAGTCGCCGCCAGCGGTGGAGCTGGCAGGTCACACTATTCGGAGGCGTGCTGGCAACGGTGGCCGGAAGTCTGGCGTTCTTCTTCGTCACCAATACGGCCGTGTGGGCGCTTTCCAGTTGGTACGCCCGAGATCTTTCCGGGCTCGTGAGCTGCCTCAGTGCAGGGCTTCCGTTTTTCCGCTACACCCTCGGCGGCGACCTGGCATTTGCCACCGTGCTGTTCGGGAGTCATTTTGCGGCGCTGGCTGTGGCCGGACATTCGGCGCGGTCGAGTGAATCGATCGCAGCCGTGCCGGATCAAGCAACGACGGTCTAGTACGGTATCGTTCCGCATCGCCGTACCCTCCTGTGATAGGCAGGTCCGCCCATGGCTTATCCCCGCACCCGATTCACCGCGGTCGCCGTGATTCTCGCCGCCAATCTCTGGTTTTCCAGCGCACTGCGAGGCCAGACGACGATCTATGTCGCACCGGATCGGGCGGTCGCGGGCGATGGCAGCAAGCAGCACCCGTACGGCTCGATCCACGAAGCCTTGCGCCGTGTTGCTGCTTCACCGTACAAGCGGGGCACCGCCGTCGATATTGTGCTGCTTCCGGGTATCCACCGCATCAAGGCCCCCATCGAAATCACCTCGGCTCATGTTCCCAGCGATGGCCGTTTGACTCTACGAGGCTCCCGCAAGGGCGAAACCGTCATCTCCGGCGGCATCCGACTCAAAGACTGGCAAGTCACGGCCGACGGCAAATGGAAGACCAAGATTCCACCAGAGGTCGTTCGATCGGGGTTGCCACGAGAACTATTCTGCGGCGACCAGCGGCGACCGCGGGCACGCCACCCGAATCGGGGCTACTTGCGAATCGGGAAGGCGTTTCCCGACAAGCGGTCGGGGTTTACGTTCCATCGGGGCGATCTGCCGGCGGACTACACCGGCGGAGGAGAACTGGTATTCCTGCACGACTGGTCGACGTCGCGCATTCGGGTCGCTAACGTCGACCACGGGGCATCCAAACTGGCCGTGGCTTATCCCATTGGTGCCCAGGCCCCGCATTACCGCATCGATCACTTCGAACCTCACCCGCGGTATTTCCTGGAGAACCATCCTTCGTTCCTGGATCGACCGGGAGAGTGGATCGTCGATTCCGATGGCGTTCTCACCTACTACCCGCGTCCCGGAGAAACACCCGAGCAGACGGAACTCACGATTCCCGTCGCTCGACAACTGGTAAGGGTACATGGCAAGGACGGATCGCCTGTCGCCAATGTGGAACTGTCGGACTTGACCTTCGTGCATGCCGCCTGGCCGCTCCCCGAGCGAGGATTCGCGGCCAGTCAAGCCTGTTCGTATGAGTCTCGCGGGGCAGACGGCTCAAGGAGACGCTCCTTCGTGCCGGCCGCCGTGGTGTTTGAATTGGCCACCGGTTGCCGCATTGCCGGTTGCCGGATCGCCCACCTGGGTGGATCGGGCGTCGAATTGGGCAGCCGGACGACGGACTGCGTGCTAGAGGACTCGGTACTGGAAGATATCTCCGGAAACGGCGTGAATTTGGCGGAAGGCCGCACGCGTCGTGTCGGCAGCGGACAGTGGTGGCAGGCAGCGCCCGAGCAGGTCGCCAGGAGAAACGTGGTCCGCTACAACCGAATTATTGGCTGCGGCCGGCAGTTCTTCGGAGCGGTGGCGATCTGGTGCGGCCTCGGCCGAGAGATGCAGATCCACCACAATGAGATCGCCCACCATCCTTACACGGGTGTGTCACTGGGATGGATGTGGAATCCGACACCCACGCCGGCTCGAGGCAACATCGTGTCGGACAATCACATCCACCACGTGATGCAGGTCCTCAGTGACGGCGGCGGAATCTACACGCTGGGTCATCAACCGGGAACCCGACTTCTCCGCAATGTCATCCACGATGTTCCTCTCAACGCCGGCCGTGCCGAATCGAACGGAATGTTTCTCGACGAAGGAAGCGATCAGATCGAAATCGGTCACAATACGATCTACCACACGGCACGGTCGCCCCTGAGATTCCACCGAGCCCGGCAGATGTGGGTGCACGACAATCTGCTGGTGATCCCCCATTCGAAGACGCCCGCCTATCGGTATAACGCCACGGATCCCAAGACGATCCGCCGCGAGAACGACCGGATCGTCCTCGCAGACCAGTTCGATGCGGCCGGCGTACCGAGTCTGCGGACGGGTCCTCGGGAGTGACGGGATCCGCCTGCCGCCATCCGCTATCGTTTGACCGCTTCGATGATGCTGAGTTCCGTCGCGGTAGGGATGATCCTCGACAATTCGAATCCGGCCCGGGCCAACAGCGATCGGTATTCCGGCTCGGTTCGTTCCTTGCCTCCGGGAATCAGCAGCATCACCAGATCGAGCAGCTTCCCCGTGAACGGCTCATTCCCGGGCGGAATCACGCTTTCCACGACGAGCAGTCTACCGTCCGACGGCATGGCGGTGTAGCAATGACGGAGGATCGTTAGCGCCTCTTCGTCGTCCCAGTCATGAACGATGTGGCGCAAGAAGTACGTGTCGGCGCCGGCAGGAACAGACCGGAAAAAATCGCCGGCTATCAACTGACAACGATCGGAAACGCCGGCCGACGCAATTCGGTCCCGGGTCCGCTCCACAACGTGCGGCAAGTCAAACAAAATGCCTTGAAGTGCCGGATAGTCCGTGAGAATCTGAATGATGTTCGAACCGTTACCTCCGCCGATATCGGCCAGAACTCGCGTGTCGGAAAAGTCGTACGCCGCGAGCACATCGCGGGTTTCCCGTCCGTGGATAGCGGTCATGGCCTCATCGAAAATGGCCGCCTTGTCCGAATGCTCACCGAGGTACTCGAAGATCGGCTGCCCGAAGACTTTCTCGAAGGCGGTCTTCCCCGTGCGGATGCTGTACTCGATATCGGCCCATGTGAGAAATTGCTCATCGCCGCTCATCAGCGCCAGCGCCCGCTTCGATTGGCCGACATCGCTTCGCAGCGGCTCGGCCAGCGGCGTCAACGCGAATCGCCCTGAGGAATCCTCGGCGAAAACGCCGACACTCGCCAAAGCGCGGAGCAGGCGGTACAAAGCGCCCGCGTCGGTCGACGTAGTCTCGGCCAGATCGGCGGCCGTGCGAGGGCCTTCCTTGAGCAGATCGGCAATGCCGAATCGCGCAGCGGCATAAATAGCCTGAGATATCCAATAGCCGGTGATCATGCGATCGAGTTGCTGGGCGGGGGATGGCGACACGAGATTCCTCCTGGTGGTTGAGGCCGTTTCCACGGCAGATTCGCTACGAAGAAGTCTACGGGAGCGGCATGCTTCGCGTCAGCACGACGCGTATTCAATCGATACTTGCGCTGATTTCCAAGACAAAGGGGCAGTCTGCCCAAGTCACTTGGGAGACCTGCGGAACATGAGCCTCGATTCGCCAAAACGGTGCGATGCGGAAATTCCCGCTCAAGGTTGCGACATTCCAATCTTCCCATCGCGCAAGGCCTTCCAAGTGGTGATTCGGATGCCCCACTCCTGGAGAAGTCGGGCAACTTGCGGATCGCTGAAGACGCGCCGATCGCTGTCGCGCCTGGCTGAACTGTTGGTGATGGCCTGCAACTCGTGGTCGTCATAACCACAGTGGATGATGAGCTGGTGAACCCCGGGAGGCAGATTGCGGATCGTCTCCAGATACCGTGCCTTTCGCTGCTCATGCCCCTCACCACCGTAAAACTGAACCAGCGAATCAAGCGTCGGAAGTTGCCGACGGCGAAGCTGTTTCAATAGCCGTGGACCGTGTTCCGCAAGAATCGGATAAGACCGGCGCAACCGATCCGGAAACTGGTGCACGAACAGGATGGGAAGATTGTACTCGGTTCCGAGTTTCACATACACCTCGAGCAGATCGGGGCGGCTAACCAGTGCTCCCATGTGAGTATCCAAGTGGCTGAGGGGAACACCAAACGCCTTGGCTCGATCGATCTGGGCTCGCAACTCGATTTCGACTTCCTCGGCCTTCGCATGTTTGGCGACATCCGCCACGTTGCTCCAGAGGAAGCCACGCGAATCCACGAGACTGGGAACCTGTTTTCGACCGGCAACGGGTCCCCAACGGTATTGCTTCCACTCCGCGTTCAGTGTGAGATGGATGCCATAGTCGTACTGTGGGTGAGCCTTGGCGTAAGCGGCGAATTCGGGAAACCAGGGGCAGGGAACCATGATGCTGGCCGAACTGACGATGCCCCGTTCCATGGCATCGATCGTGGCGCGGTTCACCGAGTGACTCATGCCGGCATCGTCCGCATGGATGATCAGAAACCGCGTCGGTTCACCCGCAGGCAGAACCCCTGCCAATAGACACACCGGCACGGCAAAACGACAAACCACTCTCACGATATTCATGAAACAAACACCTGTTGCGTCTCAAAACGAGTCTATCGATACCTTGCCGGCTGCAGGCAGACCGGTGAACGAGTATCCGTCGCCCGGCTTCCGCTTCGCCCGGCAGCACGCCGGTAGTTCCTTCACCGTCTTCGCCTGGCCAAACCATGAACCCCCATGTGCGGACTCCATTGTAGCCGATCCGACCGCGCGACTCCAATAGTTGTCAGATTTGGTTCTTGGACACGGGTGCGCGAGAGAGTTTGCATGTGGGTCGGGGACCGAAGTCGCAAGCATCGACCATCCTCGTGAAACAGCCGCTCGGCGACGACCGCTGAACGCCTTGCTCTGGAATCTCCTGCTCTCGTACTCGTACTCAGCCTTCCGGTACTCGTATTTCCTGCTCGTACTCGACGCCGCCATGGTGGTGTGCCGCAGCTCGACCGGAAAACCGAAATACTCCTTCGACAGAACGCAGATGTCCCGTCGATCGTGATCGCACAGCGGTTCGGCGAACGCGATGTTCTGTTCGAGTACGATTACGAGTGCCGGCTAGCGCCTGAGTACGAGTACGGTGTGGTGGATGTTCGCCGGGTGCGCGTGCTGAAAACCGACTCGAAAACTCATGATGATCGGCGTAGCATGCTATAATCTTCTGGTCCGGGGGAGGATGGCGACAGCAGTCGGAATGCGGTGCAATCGAATCGCGAGGAAGGTCCAGACTGGGAGTCGCACGACTCGCGTTTTCAACCTGCCGAATCGGAACGATCCACTCGAACCACGGATTCCATGAAACCGATCGATCTGTGCCTGCTGCTGACCGCCTACAGTTTCGTAGCCACGGCGCTGCTGGCGGGACTCGCCTTCCAATCCCGCCGCTATTCTCACTGGCTGGTCCTTGCGGCAGCCGCGGCCATCTTGGCTGTCAGCGTGGTGACAGGATACTACGTCGAGCCCGGGCGAGGTTATCCGGAGTTGGTTGCCGCGGCAATCCGTCGGCGCGATCTCAGTGCCGTGCTGGCCGTCGCCTGGGGTTCGATGCTTGCGGCGGCCACGGGTTCATTCATGTTCCTACCCCAGCGGTCGTGGGATCGAGCCGGTTTCTCGACCGGACTCTTGGGATCCGTGATGGCGTTGGGGGTAACGTTTGTCGCGTGCCAGGCTTTCTTCTGGACCAGTGCCGGATATGTTACGCGTCAGCCACCCGCCTACTCGCTGGATCCGGCCTTCCGCGTCCAGCGGATCGCCGACCTCGACTACCGGCCGATTCGCATCATCGCGGCCGAAGGTCGAGTGTTCGTGTGCTACGACTATTTCGAAGAAGCGGGAGACATCGGCGGGTCGATCGTCGAGCTGTTTCCCGACCAGCCGGACCGTCCACCCCGAGTCATCGCCGACTCGCCCTTGCTGGCTCGATGTTACGGGCTGGCCTACCATCGCGGCGATCTGTACGTCTCCCGATCGGGGTTTTGGGGCCGAGCCGATCGCGGCCGGATCGACTATGCCGGTACGGGAGCCGTGACACGCCTGAGCGACTTGGATGGGGACGGCTATTTCGAGTTCTTCGACGATGTGGTGAAGAACTTACCGGGTGTCCGCGGGCCGGAAACCATGCATCAAAACAACGGGCTCTGCTTTGACGCGCAGGGCAATCTCTATGTCGCCTGCGCCAGTTCCGCCAACCGGGCACTCGACCGGCACCCCTGGGGCGGCACCGTCTTGAAAGTCAGCCCGGATTTCCAGAAGATCGACGTCTTCGTACGAGGACTGCGCAATCCGTTTGCGATCATCTGCACGGCGGACGGCCATTTGCTACTGACCGACAACGACGTCGACGAAAACCCCGGCGACGAGTTGTTGCAACTCCGGCAAGGCGCCCATTACGGCCACCCCTACGTGCTGCCGAAACAGGATGACAGGCGGAACGACGGTTTCGCCAAGCCGCTTTGGATCAGCGAAGGGGAATCGAACGTCCAGGGTTTCGCCCATTGCGACGCCGCGACTTTGCCGCCGCGGTATCGAGGGGGTTTGTTCGTCGCCGATCTCCTTCAAGAAAGAGTGCTCTACTTCGGGCTGGATACGTCGGGCGAGTCGATTCGCGTTACGCACGTCCAACCCCTGGCCGTGATTCCCTCGCCACTGGATGTCGCCGCGACACCCGAAGGCGACCTGTATGTCATCTCACGGAACTCGCGCAAGGTCTACCGGATCTCGCCCGTTCGCCGAGTCCGCGATCCGGCCGGTAAGGAGAAGCCATGATGGGGCGATCGCTGGTCTCTTGGTCCCTGCGCCGCCTTCTCGCGCCGGGCGCGATCCCCGTCCTCGTGGTCCTGCTGACATCCTCCTGGATGTCCTGGCCCAAATCGACCGGCACGATCGATGTTGCCGCCGGCCGCGAGATCTTCGAGTCCCGCTGCGCCGTCTGCCACTTCTTGCGAGCCGACGTGCTCGGACACACCGGCCCGAATCTACGTACCATCGGCCGGGACGCGGCGACCCGACGACCGGGACTCGGTGGACCCGAATACCTGCTCCAGTCCATCCTGGACCCTGATGCGTTTGTGGCACCCGACAGTCGGCCCGGCATGCCGAGGAATGTGGCCGCCGGCTTGACCGCTGTGCAACTCAAGAATCTGATCGGTTTTCTTGCTACTCGGGGAGCCACACCCGACTTTCCAGCCATTGAGCGATTGGAGGTTGCCGACGTACCCCCGGCTCCCGATCAGCCACGCAATGTGACGATTGAACAGATGAAGCTGGCCGAACGGGTGATCCGGGACAAGGCCGGCTGCCTCGATTGCCACTCGCCTCATCATCGTCCCGAATACCGCGCACTGGCTCCGCCGATCTTCGGTGTCGGCTTGCAAGACCGCGAACAATTGCGCCTCAGTATCGCCGAACCGGATCGCCGGATCGTCCCTCATTACGAAGCGGCCGTCGTCGCCCTGCAATCGGGCATCCTGCTCAGCGGTCGCCTGCTTCATCAGGACGATTATCAGATCGTTCTGCTGGTGGTCGATGCGGACGGCAAGCGGACGCTGCGCAGCATCCCGGTCAGTGAAATCGACGAGGAAGACGGCCAGCCGATGATTCGCAAACTCGATCGATCCCCCATGCCCAGCGGGTACGCGGAACTGCTCAGCGAAGAAGAACTCTCCGCGCTCTTGACATTGCTGCAGCTTCTCAACTGATACCGTCCCTCTCCTGTACAACACTGCCGGCCCGAGGCCGGAAATCGGCACGGCGGGTTTTGTTACAGCTCACTTTCCGCACTTCGAGAGAACATTTTCCGTCAATTTTTTTCGGGACGCGAGTGGAGTGCGAGGCATCGTTCGGCGTGTCGGTGGGTGCGGTTTCCTTTGGCTCGAGGGTGAGTTCCGGCCTTC
>JALSIV010000333.1 GCA_026989685.1 Pirellulaceae bacterium
GCAAGTCGTCCGCCCACTCCGGGTCCCCGTCACGCCGTACCACCTCGATCGCACCTGCCGGGACCCCCTTGTCCACCAGCAGCTTTCGTTCAAGCTCGTGTCGTGGCGGAACGATCCCCAACCGGACGAGATTGCCGCCGGAATCCTCCAGCAGCAAGATCCGCCGCCCGCACCGTGCCTGCTGCCACGTCGCTGCGAAGTCGATCCAGCCGTCCCCCCCCAAGGGAAGAAGGTGTGTGGGATTCGACAAGACAATGTCCGTAGTCAGCGGCCCCGCTCCCATGAACATCAACCACGGGACACAGGCGACCAGGGCCATCACAACGGCGATCCTAAAGGCCATTCGGTACATCGTCCAAACCATCGTCTCGATGCGCGGGCTTATTCGCCGAATCGTGCGCGACAGTAGCGCGATTGAGCCCGAGTCGCATTTCATACAGCTTGGCACGAACATTCGAGATATACTGTGCTCGCAGCGCCGACGCGAAGTAACCGCGACGTCCCTCGAGAAATCCCAAACGCAAGACGTAATGATACAAGAACCAGGCAGCCGGTTCCCCCGGCACGCGGCACGCGATCGACTTGAGAAGCCGTCTGCGTTCCTGTACGTTTCCGAACAAACGCGGTTGAACCGCCTCCGCTCCCCAGCGACGACGCTTGAGGTGTCCGTAACGGACCCGAGCTTCCCATGTTGCATAGTGATTGTGTTTGTCGATATACGCGGTAATCCCTTTCTTGTCGTCGTGAATCAGCGGCGTTTTGAGCCTGCCCACTTTCCCTGTCACAATCATCCGCTCGTGGACTTCCATATCGAGCGTCGATTCTTCAACGTCATCCAGTCGTTCAAACCTGGCATGGCCGCGCCGAAACAGGAGTACGGCGGAATGGGAGAAGCCGCCGAAGCGGAATCTTTTTCCCAAGAAGTGGAATTCCTTACGGGCAAGATACGCCGCCCTCGCCGTGTCGGACTCGAGGATAGTGCGGATCTCGGACCACAATTCCGGAGGCACCACTTCGTCGGCGTCCAACAACATCACCCATGGTGTCGCAATCACGTCTTGATCGAGCAGCCACTGCCGCTTCTTCGGATAGCCCCCTTCATGTCGGAAATGCACCACCTCGGCGCCCGCAGACCGTGCAATGGAGACCGTATCGTCGACACTGCCGGAATCGACGACATAGACTGCTGAAGCCGGCGAGACCGATTCCAGACAACGAGCGATGTTCGGAGCTTCGTTCAGCGTCGGTACAACCACAGATACGGGTAATGTCGAAGTGTCCTTGGAGCACATGGATGTCTTTCCCGGCGGGCTGGGGGATTCTTGCCCCTCAAGGCAGCAGAATCCACCTCTCAGTGTGCTATGGTGATTTCGAGACGAGGACTGTTCCACGACCGCAATTCAACGATCGGTGGCTACCCGCTGGAAGGCCGACATGGTGCGGCGCCCTCCCGGAAGCGACGAACGGGCGGTGCGCCAACTCGCCTGTGAAGTCGGCTGCTGCCGTGCGAGATCCAAAGCCGAATCGAGGAGCTGCGAGAACTGGTGGAAACGATGGCCCAACGCCCTCGAGACATGCGGCAGACTGGAGCGAATCTGGCAGGAACGGACCAGGGAAACAGCAACGGTATCCGGCATCCAGAACGGCGTGATTTCGGAGTGGATGGCGGAGCATCCATGGTGCAGCCATGAACGGACGCCGAGTTACCTGAGGTACGCCGGAC
>JALSIV010000334.1 GCA_026989685.1 Pirellulaceae bacterium
GAGGAAGGGATGCATAGAGCCCTTTGTTCTCTTGCGGATCCGCCGCGTTGCAAACACCAATCAGCTCGCCTTTCTGGGAAAACAGGCCACCGCCGCTACGGCCGTCGATGGGCTGCCCCTCGATCTCCAGGTTGGGCCCGTGGGCATATCGGTTTACGGCGGTAATCCGTGTCTGTTCCACGGTCGGATCGGCGCCCCGGTTGCAGCCGATGGAGAAGACGGGGAGGCCCACTTGTAGAGGCTGGGAGCGAGCGGCCACCGGGACTGATTGAATCGGTATACCCGGGCGAATGACGACGAATCCGATGTCGCGCCGATCGGCTTCGTAGCCCAGCAGTCGGCCTTCCACAGTGCGCACACCGCCGGCGCCGAATAGATCGACCGTGATTTTCCCTTTTCCTTGGGAGTCGCGGAAGATGTGGCCGCAAGTGACGATCAGAGCATCGCTGCCCGATACATCAATGATGGTTCCCGTGCCGAAGGAATAACCTCGCTCATCTTCCACTCGTAGCCGAACCGTGGCCGCCAAGGCACGGCTCACCGCCGACGGATCGCCCGAGTTGTCGGCAGCCGCTCGAGAGGGCGTGGGGCGCCGAGTCGGTTGCCCGGCGGGGAGAGCTGCCGTGTCGGGAGATTGGCCGCGAATGAGGGGAGCCGATCGTGCCGCTGAACCAACCTGGACTCCTTCTTGCTTGAACCAGCGGACGAGTTCGACGTAGGAGCGGGCCCCCACGCGGCGACCGATTTCCTTGCCGTCTTGGACCAGCAAAATGGTGGGAAGGTGGGTTACTCCATATCGCTTGGCGACTTGAGGCGACTGGTCGACGTCCACGATCTGCAGAGGGTAGCCGGCAGCTCGCAAACGCTCCATCGCCGGTGCCATGGTCCGGCAGGGGCCGCACCAACTGGCGGTAAACTCGAGGATTTCGACGCTTCCAGCGGTGGCGGCGCCGGAGGCCAGGGCGAATACGAAGAGGCAGATGACCCGAACCATGAATCCCTCCTTGGATCGCGGTGGACAGTCAATACGGCTAGTCTGGTCCCGATCGAAATGGCGATCCTTCGCCAGTCTTCCGGGGCGAATGGACGCGGCCGGGAAGTTGTAAAAGCGGGGAGGAGGGCGGGAATAATTTACCGAACCCGCAACGTTTTGCAAAACGTCGAATCTTCCCGTTTTGTGCTAACTCCTGACCGCGACAGCAACTTAGCATGCTGGCGAGTTCCCACGCTCGTCGCCAAGCTGCCGCTCGTACCCAGCTAGTGCATCTGCCGTGCCGAATCCGCGACGGACCGATGTGCCGGGACTGATTCGGACGTCGGGCAGCGAGTAGCGCTCCCATGGGAGTGAGGGATCTGATGGAGGCAAACCTGAATGGAGAGGATGCGGCGTGGAGGAAACCGCCTTTCGCGATTCCCAGTTCCCGGCAATCCAACTACAATAGAAACGACTTGGAAGGGATTCTGGGGGACCGACCCAAACGCCGCCGTGTTTATAGTGGGCCGCTCGGCCGTATCTGAGGCGGCGCTGTTGCGGCGTCCCCGGAAAGTCACAGCTCATCACTGTTGTTTCAAGGGGAGGCGCCGACCGAGTCGGAGCGGCGGTTCCCGCAGGTCTATTCTCATTTTTCCAAACGAAGGGTGCCATGATGGAGGCGACGGTACCGGCGCCACCGGTCGAGTGTTTGGCCCGGTGGCTCAAACTGCTGGCCGACGAGACGCGGTTGCGCATTCTCTTTCACTTGCGCTGCGAACGGGAGCTGAATGTGCGCATGCTGTGCGACCGTATGGGGCAGAGCCAGCCGGCGGTCAGCCATCATTTGGCGCTGCTCAAGGAGCACGGCGTCATCACCTGTCGCCGTTCGGGAAAGAACAACTTCTACTCGATTGTTCCCCGCCATGAGGACGACCTTCTGGAGAGGATCCTACGGTCGCTGACGTCACCGGCGTAGCCGTGCTGCGGCGGCTGCACGCGACCGCCTTCCGGCTGCTCCCCTGGGGAGCGGTGGGGCGACGATCTATGATTGGCGTAGGTAGCGGTCAGCCGGATCGGGAGGTCTGAGGAACGCGCGCGCCGTCGTTTTGCCAAAGGAAGGGACCTCGAGCATGTCACACGATACGCCCTCAACACCGAAACCAGAAGAGAGCCAGACGTTTGCCGAAACGGCCTTGAGGCTGGGCGGCAAGAGCGAAGAGGAGGCTCAGCGCACCGGAGCCGTCGATGCGGCCGACGACCAGGTCGAGCGTCTGTTTCAGCCTCAGTACCAGACGGTCAACAGTCCAGCCCACCGAGCCGTATGGGACCCCGAGTTCCCCGTCGATCTGTTCCAGCCCAAGCCGGTGGAAACCGACGCTCAGAGCCGAGCGGTGATGGATCGGTCGCTGGAAGTCGTGCGCCGCCATGTGGCGGCCGGCACGCTGATGAACGAAGACAACAAGATTAGTGACACGGTTTTGTCGGACCTCGCCCAGGCGGGCTATTGGGGACTATTGGTTTCCCGCGAGCACGGTGGCAGCGGCACGCCGTTTCGCAGTTTCGCTCCCTTTCTCACGGAGATGGCCACGGTGGACGCTACGGTGGCCGGCCTGGCTTCCGTGCATGGTTGTATCGGGGCGGTCGACCCGGTGCGCACGTTCGGCACGGCCGAGCAGAAGCAGCGCTTCCTGCCGGCTCTGGCCAGCGGCGAGAAACTCTCAGCCTTTGCCCTTACCGAACCGGCTGCCGGATCCGACCTCACGGCCTTGCGGACTCGCGCCGTGCTGGAGGGAGACCATTACCGGGTCACCGGCGAGAAGCTCTTTATCACGAACGTCGTTCCCGGGCGGATGGTCGGCCTGGTTTGTCTGATCGACGACCAGCCGGCGGTGCTGATCTGCGAATTGCCCGCAGCGGAGAACGACCAGTTCCAACTGGTCGACTATGGACTTTATGCACTCAAGCACACTTACAATCGTGGCATCCGGTTCAAGGACTTTGCGGTACCGGCCGCCAACCTGTTGGTCCCTCCCAAGGGAAACGGCCTTACCATCGCCTACCACGGTTTGAATTTGGGCCGTGTTTCCCTTTGTGCCAACGCCGCCGGGACGATGCGGGTGATGCTGGCCAGTATGGTTCCCTGGGCGCAGTTCCGCCGCACCTATGGCGAGCCGATTGCCAAGCGCGAGTTGGTTCGGCGGCGGATGGGGCGGCTGGCCGGCCTGATCGTCGCCTCGGACGCTCTGGTGGCGTGGTGCTCGACTCTGATCGACGAAGGTTACCGAGGCGAAATGGAATGTATCATCGCCAAGATCTTCGGCAGTGAAGCTCAGATCGAAGCTGCCGTTCACCTTTGCATGAAGACCCACGGCGGCCGTTCGTTCCTGCATGGTCATCTGGTTGGGGACAACTTGCACGAGTTCCTCGCGCCGAGCATCTACGAAGGAGAAGGAGAGATGCTGGGCATGGCCTTTTTCAAGTCCCTGGTGAAGCAGCACGGCGTCACCTATTTCGAACCGATCGGCCAAGCCCTCGCGGAGCTGGGAGTCCAGCAGCCGAGTCTCAGCAATCCGTCGCATCTGTGGCGTTTGAAAGGCCCGCTGTGGGCCTACTTCAAGTGGTACATGGCGCAGAAGTCGCTGCCCAAGAGCGAAGCCCAGTTGCCCGAGCTTCCCGAATCGCTCAAGGCACACGCCGCTTACGCCGTCGACCGGCTGCAACGGTGCGGTCTGGAAATCAGCCAGACCATGAGAAAGCACCAGTTGAAACTGGCGGACCGCCAGTGCCGCATGTCGGAATTGTCCCTGCGGGTTCAGAAGATGCTGACGATTGTCTGCACGGCGTTCTATGCGGGACAGCAAGAGGATGAAGTCGTGCGGCAGGCGGCCGATGTGCTATGTGCCGAGTTGACCAACGAATTGGAAGGACGTCGACCGACCGACCGCCACTTCCGTAAGCTGACATCGCTGGGAGAAGCGGTGGCCGACGGCGCGTTTGCGCCGATTGCCGGCATCGAGCCTCCCGACATCCTGATGAGTTACGCCCCTTAGCGGATTCGGTGGCGCTGGGCCGCCGAGGGTTCGTTTGGTACTGCACGCACACCCATCGTCAAAGGATCTCCGGATGCCTCGTTTCGCCGTCATCCTGGCTGCCGCGGGAAAGAGCAGTCGTTTTCGCGACAAACACTACAAGAAGCCGTTTGCACCGTTGGACAATCGGGCCGTCTGGCTGCACAGCGCCGAGAAATTCCTGGCGAGAAAGGACGTGGAGCAAGTTCTGATCGCGGTGGCCGACGAGGATCTGGCTTGGTTTCAAGAGAAGTTCGCGGCCAATCTGATGATCCTGGGTGTGGAGGTCGTGCGAGGCGGTGCGACGCGAGCGGCCACGGTGCGTTCGGCGCTCGAGCACGTCCGAGAGTCTGTCGAGTTCATCGGTGTGCATGATGCGGCTCGCCCTTGCCTGGCCGAATCGTGGCTCGACGAGATCTTTTCCGCGGCCGTCAAGCACGGGGCGGCCATTCCGGCCATCCCGGTTGCGGAGACGCTCAAACGAGTCGATGCGTCCGGCCAAGTGGTGGAGACGGTTTCGCGCGATCGATTGTGGCGGGCTCAAACGCCTCAGGTCTTTCGCGCCGATTGGCTGAAAGAGGCTCACGCTCGCGGTGTCGACCGAGACGCCACCGATGATGCGGCACTGGTCGAAGCGGTCGGACATCCGATCCATGTTGTCGAGGGTTCTCCGCTCAACATCAAAATCACCACGCGAACCGACTTGACGTTGGCAGCGGCCCTGTTGAAGATGCTTCCCAAGCCCAAACTCGATCGTCCGGCTCACCCGTTTGCCGACGATTTGTGGCGCTGACATCCCGCGAACCGATCCCCTGTTTTCCCACGCACTTCATGTCTGACACGATATCTTCAACTCATATTCTCGACGAACTCGAGTGGCGCGGCTTGGTCCAGCAGGTGGCCGGTCCCGATCTGCGGGAGCACCTTTCCCGGTCCCGCGTGGTCTACGCGGGTTTCGACCCCACCGCCGACAGTCTGCACGTCGGCAGTTTCATTCCGCTGATGACACTGCGCCGATTTCAGCAGACGGGTCACCGTCCGATCGCCCTGGTGGGCGGAGCCACCGGGATGATCGGCGATCCCAGCGGCAAGAGCGAGGAACGCAACCTGCTGGCGGAAGACGTGTTGCATGCCAACGTCGAGGGTATCCAACGGCAGTTGCGCCGCTTCCTCGATTTTTCCGGGCCCCACGCCGCCGTCGTTGTCAACAACTACGATTGGATGAAAGAGTTTTCTTATCTGCAGTTCCTCCGCGATATCGGCAAACATGCTCCGCTGGGAATGATGTTGGCCAAGGAGTCGGTACGAGCTCGCTTGGAGAGCGAAGCGGGCCTCAGCTATACCGAGTTCAGCTACATGCTGTTGCAAGGATACGACTTCGTGCATTTGGCGCGCACGTACGGCTGCACGGTGCAGTTGGGCGGGACCGATCAGTGGGGCAACATCACGGTAGGGATCGATCTGGCTCGTCGACTGGACGGCGTCCAACTATACGGTCTTACCGGACCGCTGTTGACGCGTGCCGACGGCGTGAAGATGGGAAAAACCGAGCGGGGAGCCGTCTGGCTCGATCCGGAAAAGACCAGCCCTTATGCGTTTTACCAGTACTGGATCAACGTGGCCGACGAAGACGTCGGCCATTGCCTGCGCTATCTGACCGAGTTGGACGCGGCGACGATTGCCGAACTCGACGCGGCTCGAGCCGAAGCGCCCCATCTGCGCCAGAGCCAGAAGCGGCTGGCGGAGGAGCTGACGCGCATCGTGCATGGGGAAGCCGGATTGGCGGTTGCCCGCCACGCCACGGAAATCTTCTTCGGCGCCGAAATCGAAAACCTGGACGACCGGTCGCTGAGTGACATTTTCGCCGACGTCCCGAGTCGGGAGCTACCGCGCACTCGGTTGGAAGAAGGCCTTTCGCTGATCGATGCTCTCGTGGAATCGGGTCTCGCCTCGAGCAAAGGAGAAGCCCGCCGGACGATTCAGCAAGGCGGCGCCTACGTGAACAACATCCGGCGAACGGAGCTGGGAACCGTATTGACTCCGGCAGACCTGGCCAGCGAATCGATGATGGTGTTGCGCAAAGGGAAGAAGCGCTACGCCCTGCTGCGCTTTCCGACTTCATGAAACGCTCACTGCGTAAAGCGATGCGAGTTGTCGGGGCACTGCTGTTGCTGTGCCTGATCGCACTCGCGGCTTTCTTCGTCTGGGCTTGGCGGGCATCTCGAAAGGTTCCCGACTTCTATGCCGCCGCCCTGCTGGCTCCCGAAGAAGAGTTGGCCCAGTCGGGCGAAGCCCTGGTGCAGGACTTGCAGCAGTTGCGAGACGACGTGCACCGCGAAGGGACTTGGCAAGTCGTCTTGACCGAGCAGGAGATCAACGGCTGGCTGGCGATCCAACTGCCGCGTCGGTTCCCCCATCTATTGCCTCCTCAGTTGAGCGATCCCCGCCTCGATATCGATGCCACACGCGTCCGCCTGGCTGCCCGCTACACGGGGAAACGACTGGAGAGCGTGCTCTATCTCTCCGCTTCGATCGACACGCGGGAAGGTGACAACGTGATCGCGTTGACCCTGCTGGAAGCTCATGCCGGCCTGCTCCCCGTGCCGGTGCAATCGGTGACCAAGTATGTCGATCGAGCCGCCGCCAAACTGAAGGTGGAAATCGAGTGGGAGGAAGACGAGGAGGGTCGACCGGTGGCCGTCTTCACCGTTCCGATGCCCGAAAGCACGCGGAAACTCGACGTTCGCATTGATGAGGTTGTCTTGCAGACGGAGCAGATCGTGGCCTATGGACGGACCCGGCGCATCGACTCGTTTCTGGATTGGCTGAACGAAAGCCGCCAGCAGAAGCCGTCGTCGGACTGAAACATGGCCGTGCCGCGCCAGACTTGCCCCGCCATTTCCAACGCAATCGACCGGTCGGTCCAACAGACCACTCGATAGACGCCTTGGTCGATTCGCCGCACGCGGCCCCGGTTTCCCGAGACTACTCCTTCATACTCCAGGTAAGCCAGACGATGATCGGCCAGCCGTGTGGCGTCTACGGAGTGTTCCAGCGGTAGCTCCTCCACGGCCCAGGTGACGAGCCGATCGCTGCGCTGGAACATCCAGTCCCAGTGGGACGAGCGGCCGGTTTCCGGCGGTACCGTGTGCCGCAAGATGACGAACCGAGCTTCGCCGGACGCATGATTGACGTGCGGGTCGCCGTCGGAAATAATCGGTGTCATCGTCGGTTGGCTCGAATTCCGTGTCCTCGTTCGATCATGATGGGAAGCACCATGCGATCATTCTGGCTGGCACTGTTGGGTGTGACAACGTGGGTTTCGGCGGCCAATTCGGAAACGCTGCGCGTCTACATCGGGACCTACACTCGGGGTACGAGCCGGGGAATCTACGTCTGCGAACTCGATCGGACCAGCGGCGAACTGACGCGTCCTCGACTGGCCGCCGAAGCGGCCAATCCATCGTTTCTGGCCGTTCATCCCAGCGGCAAGTTTCTGGTGGCGGTCAATGAGTTGCCGGGAAAAGGGCCGCGACAAGGCGGCGTGAGTTCTTTTCGCATCGATCCGGCGACCGGCAAGTTGACTCGTATCGATTCGCAGTCGTCTCAGGGAGCCGGTCCCTGCCACTTGGTCGTCGATGCCACGGGACAGGCCATCGTGGCGGCCAACTACGGCGGTGGCAGTACCGTGGTAGTGAAGATCGATCCGGCCACCGGCGAACTCTCACCGGCCAGCGCGCTGGTGCAGCACCGGGGGCGCAGCGTCCATCCTCGGCAGAAGGCTCCGCACGCGCACGGCGTCGCACTCTCGCCCGACGGCGGCATCGCCCTGGTGGCCGACTTGGGACTCGACCGGATTCTGATTTACGACTTCGATGCAAGACGAGGCGTGATCACGGCGCATGACCCGCCGTTTGCCGAGCTGCCACCCGCTTCGGGACCGCGCCACGTTGTTTTTCATCCCAGCGGGCGCTGGGTTTATTCGGTGAACGAATTGGCGTCCACCGTCACCGGGTTTGCGTTTGATCGCAAGAGCGGATCTCTCAAGCGGGTCGAACAGGTGACCACATTGCCGGCCGAGTTTTCCGGAAGCAATACCACTGCGGAAATCGCGGTGACTTCCGACGGACGGTTCTTGTACGCATCGAATCGAGGCCACGATTCGCTGGCCTGTTTTGCCGTCGACGGAAAAACGGGACGGCTCACTCCGCTGGGGCACTGCTCGACGCAGGGCAAGACGCCGCGAAATTTCGCCATCGACCCGACGGGACGCTTCGTGTTGGCCGCCAATCAGGCGACGGGTGACATTGCAGTGCTGAGAATCGAGCCCAATGGTACACTCGAACCGACCGGCCACCGGATCGAGGTCGGCGCTCCGGTTTGCATCGTGTTTTGGAAGAAGCCCTAGCACGGGCTTCGCCCGCAAGGCTGAAAGCGGGAGACCGGAGGCCTCTGCCCGATGCGCGCACGGCGCGCGGAGGAACGGCCAAGCGTTTGATGTCTGTGTCTCTGCACCTGTCATCTCGACCGCGCGGCTCGCGTTGTATTCATGGTGCTCAACGGCCGTCGGCGCCGGGAAACCGCCGTCAAAAACCCTGCAATCCGACGCATGATTGACTCGCGATTCCCATACACGATAATAAGTGACTTCAGGAAACGAATCACCGGCAGGGACGATGTTCATTTCACCGGCTGGCACTGCGGCCGTACACACGAGGCTTGCACACCCGAAGGAATGACCCATGCAGGGGGAGAGGCTTGAGTTGTTGGCACGCCGGGCCGCCGAAACGAAACGAGCCGCCCTGCGCCAGCTCCTCGCCGCTCTGGCCGTCTGTCCCCCGCCGGCCCTGCAATCATTCATGCGGGACCATCCAGGACCGTTCGCCAGACCGGGCTGGGTTGACGAGTTCCTTCAAGACCCGGACGGGTTTGAGCTGAATGCGTTGGACAGAACGTGGCGTCCTCTGCTGCGGGAACTCGTCGCACGGCTCGCCGAAGGTATGCCCCACGATGCGAACGGCTCTTCCCACCATCTTGGTTTGGTCGAGGAGCTGGCGGAGTGGGCAATGGAACAGTTGTCGCAGCCGGCAGCGAGTTGCGACCCGCCGTCAAGTCCGGTGGTGCGGTTTCTGAAGGCGGCCCGGCAAGATGAGATTGCCGCGCGGAACGCCGTCTCGGAATTGGTCCAACACTGTTATTCCCTCCCCGAAGGCGATAACCCGATTCTGTCGAGTGCCCGCAAGCTGGCGATCGGACGCCACGGGGCGCTTTTGGAGCCGGATGATCTGGCCGGGCTCTGCATCGAACGGCTCTACAACCGCATCGACCAGTTTCGCGACACGGACGAGAGCGGTTTTCGAGCGTGGATTCATACACTCATTCGAAACGAGCTGCTGTCCTTTTGCCGCCAACATCGCACATGGCGTCGTCACCACGAACGGATCTTCGTGGAACGCTCCGAATCCTCTGCTCCCGATCTCGTCATCACGGCCACCCTGCAAGACGAACAGACCGAGCTGTTTCGAACGCCCTTCTCTGCCGCCGACTGGGCCGTCATCTCCCAGTGGGCCGACCGGAATGCCAGGTCTCCGCTCGTTGTCATTGTCGGCTGGAACTGGTGGCGGAAAGTCGCCGCCGATGCCGCTCATTGGAAGTGTTTCTCCGAGTGGTGCCGCGCGTCGGGGGTGGACGATGTCGAGCGTTTGAAAGACGATCTGGCCGTTTTAGAACATCCGACGACTCGGACGCTGCTGCAGTGCCTTGCCGAGCGGCAAGGCAAGAGCTACAACACGACGGCCAGACTCTTTCATCGGCCGTTCAGCGGCATCAGCCAGCCGCGCCGGCAGACGTCGTTCGGCAAATGGCACTTGGTGGTGGAACTCGAGTTCTTTTGGCAGCTCGTGTTTTCCGGTGTGGTATCGCAACATGACTCGCAGCGAGTCTGCGACGAGCTGGAGCCATACGATCTGCATCCCCGCATCGCCGCCCTCCTGTGCGCGCCCGCCTGGCCGCTGGTGGGAAGCCTCCGCTGTTGGCGCAATGTCTCCGGCGACTACCCGTTCCTGGAATCTCCCCCGCTCCTCGAATTCCTGTACCGACAGTACAACCTGTCGGATCGCGACCGGTCCGCACTGCCCTCCGATCTTCAGAGCGACGAAGCGGTGTGGGCCTACTGCCGCCAAGTGATGCTGGCGCATGCAACGAAAGGCAGCTTGGATGACGTGAAGCAGCAGGTTGAAACGGCGCGGCGCCGCGGAGCACCGCTCGAAGATAACTTGCGAAAGATGTGGCGGAACGTCAATCCGGCGTGAGAAGAGGAGGCTGACGATCGTGGCCGAAGTTCTTTACGTGTGGCGCCGGCTTCGTCATCCGCTGACAGGAAGCGACTCACTGACGATCTGCTGGGACCGCGCCGGTGCGCAACACTTCATCGAGGACCGGGCTCACTTCCGCGAGGCCGAGTCGCTTTGGCGTCGCGTCGTACCGGCCGAGGTGATCGAACCCGTATTGCAGTTGCAAGAGACGGCGCGGCCGGAGTCCGATGCGGCACTGAGACGCTTCGCCCAATGGCTTGAGCCTCCCCTTCGCTCCGTCTACGCCGCCCCCCGAGTGCTTGTCATCGAGTCGATTCCCAAGGGAGCAGCGTGCGGAAGAATGACGATGATCGTCATTCCGCAATTCGGGGCGTGTTTCATCAGTAAGCGCGTAGAATCGGACCACTACGAGTGGCGGACCATGTACTTTCCACGCTCGCTCGTCAACGGACTGGCACTCTTTCCAGAATCCTTCGCGCAAACGACGATTCGGGAGATCGTGGAGACATACACGGCTGCAGGGACCGTCCTGCCCGACCCCGACAATCCGGCGCACTCGGTGGAGCGTCGACATGAAGTCGATGGCGCGATCCGGTTCATCGAACCGCGAGTGTGGGGATTCGAGTCGGACCGGCCGGGAGCCAGATGGTTGGGCGTGCCCCAAGATACGCACAAGGAGGTGACGGAATGAACGCGATGCAGGAATATGCTCGCCGAGATTTGCAACGGATTCTGGAACACCCCGCCCTCGCGCGGGCGATGGCCGAAAAATGGGATGATGCGTCGCGCGAAGCGGCCATCTACCTGGCACGTGCCGCCGGATATTGTCGGCTGTGGGGATGCGACATGAACGAGGCACAGCTCCCACCGATTCTTGTCGAGCCGGTTGCCAGGTTGTTGCAGCGCCGGATCGAGGCGACGATGGAGTCGCTGGCCGAGTTCGACCGGGCGATGGAGTTGGCTGATACGGACGTCGAAGAGCAGTTGGCCGCGGCGGAGCAGTTGCGGCTGCGCATGGAAGGCTGGGCGATCTGGTTGGCGCTGGATGACGCGACCGAACAACGGCAAACGTCCCCGGCCTCGGACGCGGTGCATCGGGAATCGAGCGAATTCGTCGATTTACTGCTGCCAGAAATGCGGCAGTGGGATGAGGCACTTGTCGCCCGAGCCGACATGCTCGAGCCCGTGCGCCGGACCAACCTCTTGGAACATTGGCGGGGACATCTTGCCGACGAGTTCGAGCCGCCCCCCTGGTGGCTCGATGAAACTTTCTGGGAGTCGGTTCCCGAGCCCGTTGTGCCCGATGTGGCCGGCGGAGGAATGGTACGGGGTACCATGAGCTCACCCGCGCCTGAACCGCCGGGCAAACGTGCCGAGTCGTATGGCAGACGCAGTGGCCGGGTGGAATGGAAATTCTCCGAACCGCGGCTCTTGGCGGCGGGTGGGGCGCGGGTCAAATACCATCCGCCGATTCGTTTTTACAGCCGGCCGGATGGTGATGGAGCGGTGGCGGAGGTGCGATTGTCGAAGGAACGCCGGCCCGAAGGCG
>JALSIV010000335.1 GCA_026989685.1 Pirellulaceae bacterium
CACCGTTCGTCGTCAATCGCCATGACGCAGAGCTTTGTCGGAAATATCCTTGCGGCACCAGGCTCCTTCCCAGCGGATGCAGCGGACCGCTTCGTAGGCGCGGCGCTTGGCCGCGGGAATCGTCTCTCCCAGGGCGGTGACGCCCAGCACTCGGCCCCCTGCAGTCACGATCTGACCATCTTCCTCCCGAGTCCCCGCGTGAAACACTTGGACATTCTCCAGAGCCGCGGCGTCTTCCAACCCGCGAATGGGCAGACCTTTCTGGTAAGACCCTGGATAGCCTTCGGACGCCATCACCACGCAAACCGACGGCCTGGGGTCCCACACCGGCGGAGCGATTTCGTCCAGACGTCCACTGGCCGTGGCGTCCAGTATCTCGAACAGGTCGCTCTGCAATCGCATCAACAGCGGCTGACACTCGGGGTCGCCGAAGCGGACGTTGTATTCCAGGACTTTCGGCCCCTGATGCGTGATCATCAAGCCGGCATACAGCACGCCGCGCAGAGGATGGCGGCCTCGCTTCATGGCGTGAATCGTCGGCACGATCACTCGTTCTTCGATGTACCGCAACATATCGGCGTCGACCAGCGGAGCCGGCGAGTAGGCACCCATCCCCCCGGTGTTCGGGCCGACATCGCCGTCATAGGCCGGCTTGTGGTCCTGGCAGGGCGGCAGGGTCACGATGGTACGCCCGTCGGTAATGGCCAGTACGCTGGCTTCCTCGCCATCGAAGCGTTCCTCGATGATCAACTGAGAACCGGCATCGCCGAATTGTCGCTTTCGGGCGATGCGGTCGATGGCATCGAGGGCGTCCTGGCGGTTGCGACAGACGGTCACTCCCTTGCCGGCCGCCAGTCCGTCGGCCTTGATCACCACGGCCACATCTTCGTCGGCACTGGGGTAGCGGTCTCGAATAAACCGCTCGGCAGCGTCCGCCTCGCGGAAGACATGGTAATCGGCGGTGGGCACGTCGGCCTGTCTCAGCAGGTTCTTGCAAAACACCTTGCTCGATTCCAATCGGGCGGCCGCGCGAGTCGGTCCGAAAATGCGCAGTTTCGCTTCCAGAAACGCGTCGACGATTCCGGCAGCCAGCGGCGCTTCCGGGCCGACCACCGTGAGGCCGATGCGGTTTTCCCGAGCGAACGCCAGAAGCTCGTCGATGTCCGTCGCCGCAATGGGCACGTTTTCGCCGTGGTGGGCCGTGCCGGCGTTGCCCGGTGCCACAAAAACTCGCTCCACGTGCGAACTTTGCGCTAGTTTCCACGCCAGCGCGTGTTCGCGTCCGCCACCTCCGATGACCAGTACCTTCATGGCTTCGTATCACTCCCCGTGCTGTCCGCTTGCATGCCGATGCCCGCTTGTACGACCGGATCGCCCGCGCGTCGACCTGAGCTCCCCATTCCTTGACGTCGATCATCGGCCGACGTCAGTGAAAGTTTCGGCCGGATCATCGGTGGTGGCAAGTAGTGCGGAACCTGGCTGTGATAGGGACCTCTACCATTCCAATGTCCGTTTGTGGTGCTCTATGCGCATTTTTGTCGCCAGATTTTCCAAAAAGATGCCGATTCAGGGCAGACTCCCCTCGGTGAACATTCCGGGTAGGTGTGCCCTTTGCAAGGTCGGACGACGTGATAGACTATCGCCCACAACAGCAACGAGTTGACAACGATTGTGCCCGCGCGCCATACTTGCAACTTCAATTGTGAAAAAGATCACAAAAGCCCCTCTTTTTAGGTGCACGTCAAGCTCATTTGTTGAGGCAACTGCCGATGCCAGATAAGGATAAGATGTCGGTCGAGGAGATTCTCGCCGCGTGTCGGAAGTTGGATGGGGGCGGGGACACGTCCGCCTCACAGCCATCGGCCGCCGAAGAACCGCCGGCTCCTGCGGCGACTCCCGCAGCCGAACCGCCGTCGGGCAAGAAGCCGAGCGAGATGTCGGTCGAGGAGATTCTCGCGGCGGCGCGAGCCGAGAAGGCAGGTCGCGGCGAGGCCTCTTCTTCAGAGGCATCGGCGCCGACGTCGGCAGCGGCTCCGGTGGCCCCCAAGAAGAAGCCGAGCGAGATGTCGGTGGAGGAGATTTTGGCGGCGGCGCGAGCCGAAAAATCTCGGCCGGCGACTCCCGCGAAACCGGCAGCCAAACCCAAGCCGGCAGCGTCAGCCAAGCCGGCAGCCAAGTCATCTCCCAAGCCGGCGGCGGGCGGAAAGAAACCGAGCGGCCCGCTCGACACGGCCAGCATCCTGGCGGCAGCTCGCAAAGGCAGCAAGCGTGGACCGGTGAGCAAGGAAGAGGCGGCTCGCACAGCGGCTCCGGCAGCGGCCAAGGCCGGATCGCGGGTCCCGCCGATGCCCTCAAAGCCCGACTTCCTCCGGCCGGCGGCCAAGTCCAAACCGGCGGAATCGCGCCGCGGTTTTTTCGGTTCGCTGATCGGGATTGTGTTCGGGTCGGCGATGGCGGTCGGTTTCGTGTCGCTGGCGGTGACCCAGTTGCTGTGGCTGCTGGGGTTTGCTCGCTTCATGTTCCCCAACATATTGATCGAGCCTCCATCGAAATTCAAAGTCGGCTTTCCGGACGTGATCGGTCCCGGGCAGGTCGTCACCAAATTCAAGGCGCAGTTCGGCGTGTGGATCGTGCGAAACGAATACGAGGGCGTGGATCAGATCTACGCGCTTCGCTCGGTGTGCACGCATCTGGGCTGCACGCCCAACTGGCTGGAAGCGGAACAGAAGTTCAAATGTCCCTGTCACGGCAGCGGCTTCTACAAGAACGGCATCAACTTCGAGGGGCCGGCTCCACGTCCGTTGGAGCGTTACGCGATTACGATCGCCGACGACGGGCAGCTCGAAGTCGACAAGAGCCGCAAGTTCCAGCAGGAGCTCGGACAATGGAACGACCCGCAGTCCTTCGTTCCCGTTTGAGTCGACTCCCGGACGGACTCGCCGTGAACCAGCCATAACCGAAATCGCGGACCGGCAGCCGGACGGATGCAGCGCGAGACTGCCGTACAATCGAGTCCCCACATCATACCTTGACAATCGAAACCTCTGAACGGAACCATCGATGGCCTCAATCAGCGACATCATCCGGGAATCGCAGATTTGGAAGAGTATTTTTCGGCATCCGATGCCGATCGACCGCCGCAACCGGATTGTGGTGATGTTGACGAATTTCTTCCTGCACCTGCACCCCGTGTCGATCAAGAAGCAGGGGATCGCCCTCAGTTACACCTGGTGCATGGGCGGCGTCACCTTCTTCCTTTTCCTGGTGGAAACGGTGACAGGGGTCTTGTTGATGTTCTACTATCGCCCGACAGTCGAGTTGGCGTTCCAGGACATCACCAACTTGCGGGACGTGATGGCGATGGGGGTATTGCGCGAAATCCATCGCTGGGGAGCTCACGCGATGGTCATCACCGTGTGGCTCCACATGTACCGCGTCTTTCTCACCGGCAGCTACAAACCGCCTCGAGAGTTCAACTGGGTGATCGGCGTGGTGCTGTTGCTATTGACTCTGCTGTTATCGTTCACCGGTTACCTGCTCCCGTGGGACCAGTTGGCGATTTGGGCGATCACCGTCGGCTCGAATATGGCTCGAGCCACTCCCTTCCTCGGGCACGAAGGACCGGGGGCGGCCTTACTGACGCTCGACGGTCGCAACATGATCACTCAGGTGTCCGACGCCCGGTTCGGCCTGTTGGCTGCGCGGATCGTGGGTGAGGAGACGTTGAACCGATTCTACGTATTGCACTGCGTTTTCATTCCGCTGGTGGTGGCGCTGCTCCTGGCGATCCACTTCTGGCGGGTGCGGAAGGACGGCGGCATCAGTACGCCGTTGTAGCAATGCCTTGGTGAAAACGAGACAGGCAGCGGTTGTTTTTTTACTTTCGCCTTCAAAGTTGACACGGACGCCATGCACGGCCACGTTGATCACGCCACATTCTTACAGCAAATCTCGTCGTTTCTCGGCTTTTACTACATAGCGCTGGCGGCGATGAACGGCATCGCGGCGCTGGCCATCTGGCGCGGCGGGAGATCGAAGACGTTGTTTCGAGTGGGGCCGCTGACGTTCACCAACGCGCTGTTGTGGACGGTGGTGGCGTTTTTCTTCCTGTTGATGGCGCCTCTTGCCATGAGTGGCAGCGAGCCGTTGATGCGGTGGGTCTCGATGCCGGACGCCTTCAAACACGCCGCGGACGCGGTGATGGGACCGGTCGCCTACTCGTTGGGGTCGTTCCTCATCCTGGCGGTGCTGTTTTCTTTCCGCAAGTTCTTCGTCAAGACGTGGGTCGCCTGGTTGGGGCTCAACCTGTCGTTCTTGTTCATGGGATTGTCGATCACCGATCCCGATTTCGCCGCCATCGTGACCAAGCCGGACAACGTTCCCATTGTGGGGCTGATCTTCCTGCTCGGATTCTTCACCTGGCTGGCCACCGCCAAAGCGGTGAAGAATGACGAACGGATTGCTCGAGGCGAAAAGCCGCTCGAGGCGGTCGACAACGAGAAAATCCTGGTGTGGCCCGACCTGGTCTACACCGAATTGATCTGCATGGTGGCCCTCACGGCGCTGCTGCTATTGTGGGGCATCGCCTTGCAGGCTCCGCTGGAAGAGCCGGCCAGCAGCGTCAAGACCCCCAACCCGTCGAAGGCCCCCTGGTACTTCCTCGGGCTGCAGGAAATGCTGGTCTATTACGATCCCTGGATGGCCGGCGTGGTGTTGCCGAGCGTGGTGATCGTCGGCCTGATGGCCATTCCCTACATCGACTTCAACCGTCGCGGCAATGGCTACTACACCATCAACGAACGGAAGTTCGCCTACGTGATCTTCCAATTCGGTTTTCTCGTGCTGTGGGTCACCTTGATCGTCATGGGAACCTTCTTGCGCGGTCCCAACTGGAACTTCTTCGGGTTTTACGAGACATGGGACGTCCACAAAGTCGTGCCCATGAACAACGTCGACCTGTCGGAGTATTTCTGGATTCGAGGGCTCGGTCGCGAGATGCCCAGGGCACCGGAAGGGTCCGGAGCCGGTCTCGAGTTGCTCTACATCCTGTGGCGCGAGGCACCGGGAATCATCTTGCTGATCGGCTACTTCACGGTGATTCCGCCGGCGATGGTGGTCTACAGCAAGTTCTTCCGAAACATGTATCTCAAGATGGGCTTGATCCGCTTCATGGTGATGAGCCACCTGCTACTGCTGATGGGCCTGCTGCCGATCAAAATGGTCTGCCGCTGGTCGTTCGATCTGAAGTACTTCATCGCCATCAAAGAGTACTTCCTCAACTTTTAGTTCCTTCCCGGATTCCACTCCAAACTGGACCAGACAACCCAAACAGATACCGGAGAGGTCGAGGATGCCCGCAACGGAAAAGACATGGCGCGACACGAGGCTCTTGCACCGTGTTTTCGCAGCCTCCTCCCTGGTGTTGCTGTTCGCCACCATTTTGCTGTTCGCCAAGGATCACGCTCGCGAGTGGAAAACCCACCAACGAACCGCTCGCAAAGTCAATCTGCGACTTACGGCTTGGCGGCAACTTCAGTTCGAGACCGAGGATGCCGTGCGCGAACGCCATGCCTTGCAGGCGGAGCTCCGTCTGGCCAAGGCTGCGCCGATCGACGTCCAGGCCGTCGAGTCGTTTGTCCAGATTCTGCAGGCGGACTATGAGCGCCGCTCCGAATCGCCCCCCAAGCTGGAAACACTCGTTCAGCGCGCCGACCAGTACAACCAATATCGCAAGCAATCCGGAATCGACGGCGGCTCGCAGGACAACCCCTTCGCTCGGTTTTCGCAGGCATTCAGCCGGTACGGGGACCTGCGGGACCAGCTCGAACAAGCGCGCAGTCAACGGAAGCAGGCCGAGACGGTGGGGGATGAAGAAGGAGAGAAGGCGGCCTCCCGGAAAATCACCCAGTTGGAAAACAAACTGGCGGCGGCCAAGCGCCAACTGGAAGAGGCTCGCAAACAGCGGCGGGAAATGCTGGAAAAACTGGCGAAGCGCCGCGAAGCCGTCCTCGATGCGTTGAAGAAGCACTACGAGGCTGCTCGGTTCCGCGAAGAGACCGCGCTGAAATCGAAACAGTTCGCCACCGCCGACCTCGATGCGGCTCGAGCCAACGTCGGACTGGCTCTGCGAGACGGCAGGCCGGCCGAGGAACTGCAGCGGCTCGAACAGAAGGTGCAACAGCTCAAGGCCGAAGTCGATCGACTCGAGTTGGCCTATCAGCAAGCCCAAACCACGCGGCGCCAACTCGAGGACCAGATCAAACAACTGGAATCGCGAGCCGCGGCCATCGAAAAGAAGTTGGAAGACAATCTGGCCGACCTCGAGCGGCTCAATCGGGCGATCGAGGACGAACGGTCGACCTATTTCGTGAACGGCTTCTGGCCGGGCAAGAAATGGCTGGAACTCCCCATTCTCGATGCCTTCAATTCGCCGCTGAAGATCGACAACCTGTGGGCCGAAGATCTCGAACAACCTCTGGGAAGCTTCGCGCGCCCGCGCCGTTACGACCGCTGCACCACCTGCCACAACGCCATCGACAAGACAATGCCCGGTACGGCCGACGTGCCGGCGCTGGAACCGGCCGAAGTGGTCGACTTCGTGCTGCGGTTCGGCGATGGTGAAGTCGCGGAAGGAGAAGAGGGTACGGCCGACGCCGACAAGGATGCCGACGAGCTGGTCGCCATCCTGGGCGAGACAATCGCCGTCGATGTCCCCGAGAACGAGCGAGAACTGAGGCGCACGGTCGGGGTGATCCTCGCCGACGAGGGACTGATCCGCACGGGCGACGTGACGGTGCAGTTCGTGCAGCCGCAGTCACCGGCGGCTCGAGCCGAATTCGATCTGGTGCGAGGCACCAACTGGCAGGCGACCGCCACGGAGCTGACCGAGTATCCGCTGCAACCTCACCGCGAACTGCGTCCGGCGGAAATCGCCGTTCTACCGGGAGCCCTCCCCAACGAAAGCGAACTTCGGTTGACGCTGCGAGGCAATGGCGGCGACACGGTACTGACGCTCGCGGCGGAAACGGAAATCGAAGACGCCTATCGGCAATTCGCCGCGGCGGCAGCCAAGGTCGGCGCGATGGCCGTGCTGGACGGAGAGACGATTGTCCTTCGATCGCAAGACGTCGGCCCCGACGCGTTTGTGGCACTGACTGCCGAAGGCGAATCGGCCACCGACTTCCTCGAGTACCTCTCGGCGAAGGCTGCCTTCGGTGTGAACCTGCGGCCGCCTCGAGTCGTGCCGGGACTCAAGGTGGGCGATGTCCTGCTGGCCATCAACGACGATCCGGTGAAGAACCGCAACTGGGCCGTTCAGCGACTGATGGATGCCGCACGCACCGGGGAGACGCTCCGTCTGAAAGTCCGGCGAGGACTGGAACATCCTTACGCTACGCACCCCAGATTGGACCTGTTCCTCGGTTCGCTGAGCCCTCACAAGAAGTCCGATTTCGCCTGCACCGTCTGCCACATGGGGCAGGGGAGTGCCACCGATTTCAAATGGGCGTCGCACACTCCCGATTCGCTGGAACAGGAAGAGGATTGGCGCAAACGTCTGGGATGGTTCGACAACGTGCACTGGATCTATCCCATGTTTCCCAAGCGATTCGCCGAGAGTGGTTGCGTCAAATGTCACCACGACATGGTGGAACTGGAGCCCAGTGACCGGTTCCCCGAAGCACCGGCTCCGAAGGTAACGCAAGGCTACCACCTGGTGCGGAAATTCGGCTGCTACGGTTGCCACGAAATCAACGGGTTCAAAGGACCGGGCCAGCGGCAGGGGCCCGATCTGCGGCTCGAGCCGAACTACTACGCCGCCGCCCAACAGTTCCGCGGTGCCGCCGGAACCGGCTACGACCGGCTGACCGATGAAGAAAAGTCGTGGCTCGAGGAACTGATCGAGCACCCCGAGCAGGATGCCGTGCGGCACCGCGTGCTGGAGATGATCCAGCAGGATGCGGCCATCGCCGCCAAGAAGAACAGGGGGACGAAGAAAAGCGGCGCTGCCGCGGACGCCGATTCGCCCGACTCGAAACAACCACAAGAAAGCGGCCCGTCGCCGCGGTTTTCTCGCGAAGTCCATACCAAAATCGCGTCGCTGTTGGCCGACGTCGAAACTCCGGGCTCGCTCCGGCGAGCCGGACCGGCGCTGCGGTATGTCGGCCGGAAGCTCGACCGAGCCTTCCTGTTCGACTGGATCCTCAATCCCAAGCGGTTCCGTCCGTCGACGAAGATGCCGCGGTTCTTCGGCAACTACGCCCACTTGGACGCCGAGAACCGAGCCAAAGGCGAGTCGCTGGGGAAAGTCGAAGTCGCCGGCATCGTGGAGTACCTGCTCCATTATTCGCAGTCGTTCGAGTACGCCCAGCCTCCCACCGGGATCACTCCGGTGAAGACGGACGAGGAAAAGCAAGCGCAGGTTGCTCGAGGCAAGGTCGTGTTCGAACGCTGCTTGGCTTGCCACACGCATGTCGATTTCGCCGATATGGCCCCCTACCGCAGGGACGACGAGATCGTCCAGGGCCCCGACCTGTCGTATCTGGGTGATAAACTCAAGACCGAGCAGGGGCGCAAGTGGCTCTACTCTTGGGTCAAAGAACCGATGCGGTATCACGTGCGCACGGTGATGCCCCAGTTCGATTTCTCCCCGGTGACGCACCGGGATACCGACGGCAAGGTGACGATGGTGACCGACCCGGCGGCCGACGTCGTCGCCTACCTGCTCAGCAGCCGGCGCGAATCGGATCAGCCCGTCCCCTACGAGTTCTCCGACGAGGCGCTCGATACTCTGGCCCTGGAAAACCTCAAGGAGCGGTTCCACTGGACCAAAGCCGAGTTGTATCTCAAGGAAGGGATTCCCGAGTCGCTGCGAAGCGGCCTCAAGGGTGCCGAACAGGAACTGGTGATCGAGCAGGCCGAGCGAAAGGGCGCCCGCGATTTCGCCGCTCTGCTCAAGCAGAAAAAACTGCGTTACGTAGGTCGCAAGGCACTTTCCAAATACGGCTGCTTCGGCTGCCATGACATCCCCGGTTTCGAGGATGCCAAGCCGATCGGCACGGGGCTGGCCGACTGGGGAGTCAAGGAGACGAGCAAGCTGGCTTTCGAGCACATTCTGCAGTACCTCGAACACGGGCACGGCCATCCGTCCGCGGCCCCGGCGGAACACGGCATCGGCGAACATCCCGAGGGTGTGATCGGGCCGGTGGAAACTCCCCCCGAGTTCTTCCTGCATCAGCTCAAGTCGCACAGCCGCATCGGCTTCTTGTTCCAGAAACTGACCGAGCCGCGTTCGTACGATTACCACGTGGCGGAAAACAAGCGGTACAACGAGTGGCTGCGGATGCCGCAGTTCTCCTTCAGTGTCGAGCAGCGCGAGGCCATCATGACCTTCGTGCTGGGACTGGTCGCCGATCCGCCTCGCGCCAAGTACGTTTACCGCCACGGCCCTCGCCAACAAGCCATCCTGGAAGGAAAGCGACTGATCGAGAAGTACAACTGCGGTGGTTGCCATATTCTCAATGTGGAGCGTTGGGAACTGGCCTACCCCGCGGACACCTTCGAGCCTCAGACACTCGACCCCACCTTCCCGTTCGTGCTCCACCCCTTCACCACCGAAGAACTGGAAAAGGGACGGCAAGTCGACCACCGCGGGTTGATGCGGTCGACGGTGTACGTGCTGCCGAAGCTGAACGAAGACGGGCGTCCCGTCGTCAGTGGCGAATACGAGGGAGAACTGGGGCCTCTGGCCGATGACAGCACTTACGATCCGCTGACAGCGGAATTCCAGGTTCATCTCTATCGCCCGGCCATCCTCAGCGGTCATCCCTACCAAGTCACGGCCGATGCCATATCGGTACGCAACTCGTATATCGAGCGCCGTTACGGAGCGTGGGGCGGAGCGCTGACGCGGTACTTGCTGGCTCGCGTCGTGGCCCGCGAAAAGGAAGTCAACCCCAGCGCCAAGGGCGCCGAGGCGTGGGGCTGGCTGCCGCCGCCGTTGATCGGCGAAGGAGAGAAGATCCAGACCTCTTGGCTGCACCGTTTCCTGCTGGCACCGCGGCGCATCCGACCGGCCGTGGAATTCGCCATGCCCCGCTTCAACCTGTCGTCCCAGGAGGCCGCCGCGCTGGCCGACTACTTCGCGGCGGTGGACAATGAGAATTATCCCTACGAGTTCCCGCAGGAAAAGCGAACCGACTATTTGGCTCGGCGCGAATCCGAATATGCCGCCAAACTAAGGAAGCTGGGAGTCGCCAACGAAGCAACGGACAGCGAGCTGGCTCGGCGGCACCTGGAAGATGCGATGAAGATCGTCATCTCGCCCAACTACTGCCAGAAGTGCCACCGCATCGCCGACTATCTGATCGCGGGGAGCCCGCGGGGTCTGGCCCCCAACCTGGCCGACGTGCAACATCGTCTGCGAGCGGACTACGTGCGGCGATGGGTGGGCAAGCCGACCAGCATCCTTCCCTACACCGGGATGGTGGCTCCGATCGACAAGCTCGACTACGACGACCCGCTGCTGGGGACGAAGGTGCCCCAAGACCTCTACCACGGCAATGCTATCGAGCAGCTCGACGCCCTGGTCGACCTGCTGATGAATTTCGATGTGTACGTCCAGCGGCGAGCCCCCATTACGCCGATTGTGGAAGCCAACCTCAAGTCGGCCAAGCCGGCCGGCGGGGCCGACCAGCCGGAATCCGGGGGCGCGGAACCGCCGAGGGACCCGATGGCGGAAAATCGCCCTTCGCCTTAAGATGCCAATTGGAGCACGGCAACGCGCTTGGCCAACCAAACCATACGAAGGAGTCTTTCCCATGCGTCGATTGTTCAGTCTTTTGCTGGTAGTGGTCCTGTCGTCCACCGCCTCACTCACCCACGCCGCCGGCTGGGGCCACATCAAGGGCAAATTCGTGTTCGACGGCACCGCCCCTTCCGCCGCATCGCTCACGATCACCAAAGACAAGGAATACTGCGGGAAGTTTTCGCTGGTCGATGAGCGGCTGGTGGTCAATCCCGACAACAAGGGAATCGCCAACGTGGTGGTGATGCTCTATGTACGCCGAGGCAAGAAGGTCAAGATCCATCCGGATTTGAAGAACGTCTCCGGCGCGGTGGAACTGGACAACAACCACTGCCGCTTCGATCCTCACGTCACCTTTGTCCGCACCGGCCAGGAACTGCTGATCAAGAACTCCGACACGATCGGACACAACACCAAGATAGATACCTTCTCCAATCCGTCGACCAACTTCACGGTCCCGGAAAAAGGGGAACTGAAGCAGACGTTCAAGAAACCGGAAACGAGCCCCGTTCCCGTCTCCTGCTCGATCCATCCCTGGATGCAGGGCTACCTGGTGATCAAGGACCATCCGTATGTGGCCGTGAGCAACAAGGACGGCGAGTTCGAGATCAAGAACCTGCCGACCGGCAAGCTGACGTTCGTCTTTTGGCAAGAGAAGTCGGGATACGTCGACAAGGTGACCTATAAGGGAAAGAAGACCCGGCTGCGACGCGGTCGGATCGAAATCGATGTGAAGGACGGCGAGACGGTGGACCTCGGTGAGATCCGGGTCGCCGCCGACGTCTTCAAGAAGTAGTGGAGACAGAATAACGCGTTGAGAATTCGTGTCACACCGACACCGCGGGTCCACCGGGGGCGTCGACCCCCGGTGGCCCGGCGTGGCGCGACACGGCGTTCCCTTCGGCGTCGTTTACTTACCAGCTCTTGTTCCTGGCATTGTTGATCGGTCATGCGAGTCTTCGGCTTACTTGGACTGGGTTGTGTTGCGGCGGTCGTCACGATCTCGGGTTGTGGTCCGTCATCGGGTCCCGACATCCGGGCCAACGTCGGTCGCGCCGAGTCGATCCGCACATCGCTGCGCCGACTCTTG
>JALSIV010000336.1 GCA_026989685.1 Pirellulaceae bacterium
AAACTTCCCAAACCTCCGCGAACTCTACCAATTGCTGCTCAAATCCCAAACACCAATCTTCCCCCCCAGTCCGGGCGCGCAAGTCCGTGCGTGCACCTGGGCCCTCGGGGCGGTCCCGGTCGCTCTTGGCCGACCGGACAGGTTCTGGTACAACCCTGCTGGTCTGCGAGACCCAAGGAACTCGACGCATCACGCAATTCGCGTGAAGTTTTCCGTCGGAGAATGCCGAATAGGGAAGAAGGACGACAGGACGTCGTGCGAACACCGTTTTGAGCAAGGGAAGGCTCGTATGCCGCTCGTTCGGCAAATCATGGCTTATCTGGCGCTGGGCGCCTTGCTGGTAGGATCGGCCTCACCGGCTCACTGCCAATGCGCTGGCCATTGCCGCACATCCCCCTCCACCGTGGCTTCGGTGGTGTCCGGCGATCAGCGCGTCTCACCACGACCGGCGCCGTCATGTTGTCACAAAACAAGGCCGCCATCGCGCGGCAACCCGTCACCGACGGGCACGACCTGCCATAGCTCGGGCGCTCGATGCGAGTGCCACTGCGGGTTCCGATGCGAGTGCCAAAATGGCTCGAGCGACCTAGCCACTTCCGGCGACAGCGAGCTGCAACTTTCCCACGGCCCGACCGATCATCGCACGACCGAATGCCTGACCGCCGAAGGGAGCTCTGTCACGGGAGCGTTCCCAGCGTTTGGCGAACATCGGGCCTGCTCTTCCGCGCAGCTCTGCGCGACTCTCGGCCGCTTCACGCTATAACCCCGGCCGGTCCCGCTGATTTTCTCTGGCACCGCCGCGTGCGCCATGGTCGCCACGATGCGGGGGCAACGGACGCGCGTTTTCCGTGCTTCGCAAAACCCGGCCGATTCCGATGATCGGTTTCGGCTGGAGTGTACGAGCGGTCTCGTTTTGGAAATCTAACGCGGGCTGCGCCCGCATGGGTGAGATTTGAGATTTGAGATTTGAGATTTGAGATTCGAGATCTGAGATCTGAGATTCGAGATCTGAGATTTGAGATTTGAGATTTGAGATCTGAGATCTGAGATCTGAGATCTGAGATTTGAGATTTGAGATCTGAGATTCGAGGAGATGCGATGGCGGCCGGAGAGGGCAGCGCGGTCAACACGTGCTCACGGCGCGTAGATGTTACGAAGTACGACTCTAACGAGCAGGCAGATCATGATGGAGAAAGACGCAGTCCAATCAAACGAGCCGCGGGCCGAACGGTCCCGCTGGTGGACGATTCTGGTGACTCCCGTTTTGTTGTTGGTCGTGGGGCTACTGCTGATTGCCGCGCTCGGGTTGGCTCAAAGGATCGGCTGGATACCGGTAGCCGAAGTGGCCGTGCAGGGCTCGTCGGCCGGCGGAGGCGATTCCGACGAACTGTACATCTGCCCGATGATGTGTACGCCGGCGCAAAAGGAACCGGGCCGTTGTCCGGTCTGCGCGATGGAACTGGTGAAGTCGAGTTCGTCCGGCAAAGGGCCCTCGCTGGAGGTGACGTTGGAACCGGCGGCGCGGCGCTTGGCCCACATCGCCACCGCACCCGCCACGTTGGCGCCGGTGACGCGGCAAGTTCGTGTCGTCGGCCGACTCGACTATGACGAGGGCTCGCTCAAAACGATTGCCGCCTACGTCGACGGACGGCTGGAGAAGCTGTCGGTCGACTATACGGGCGCGGTGGTGGAAAAGGGCGAGCCGCTCGCGGTGGTCTACTCCCCGCGTCTCTATTCGGCTCAAGTCGAATTCCTGCTTGCCAAACGTGCCGTTGATCGACTCGCTCCGGCGGCTCGCAACATGACGCGACAAGCCAATTTCAACTTGTTCGAGAACGCCCGCCAGCGGCTGATCGAATTGGGGATGACGCCTCAGCAGATCCAGTCGCTCGAAGTCGAAGGACAAGCGGACAGCCGGTTGCTGTTGTTCGCTCCGATGAGCGGCACGGTGATCCAGAAGCTGGCTGTGGAAGGACAATACGTGAAGGAGGGCCAGTCGATCTACCAATTGGCCGATCTGTCGTCGCTGTGGCTGCTGCTGGAGCTGTTTCCCGAAGACGCGGCCGCGCTGCGCTACGGGTTGCCCGTCGACGCCGAGGTGCAGTCGTTGCCGGGCAAGCACTTTTCCGGCCGAGTGGTGTTCGTCGATCCCTGCGTCAATCCGAAGACGCGAACGGTATCGGTGCGCGTCGTGCTGCCCAATGACCAGGGACTGCTGCGAGTCGGCGACTATGCCCGAGCCACCATCCGGATCCCGTTGGCGGAAGACGGATCTCCCGTAGAGCACTGCTACGATCCCGAGTTGGTTGGGAAGTGGATCGGTCCCAAACATCCGCACGTGATCGAGGATCACCCGGGAGCGTGCCGGATCTGTGGTGCGGCGCTGGTGGCGGCGAGCGAACTGGGATTCACCGACGATCCGTCGGTTCAGCCGCAGGCGGTGCTGGTTCCCCGCTCGGCCATCTTGCACGTGGGCGAACATAGCGTGGCCTATGTGGAGAAGGACGCCGGTGTATTCGAGCTGCGCCGCTTGACGACCGGACCGATCACGGCGGATGGTGTTGTCGTGCTCGAGGGGATCACGGCGGGCGAGCAAGTGGCGGTCCAGGGGGCGTTCTTGATCGACTCGCAGATGCAGTTGGCCGGCAATCCTTCCTTACTGGACCCGACCAAGGCGGTCGAGTCGTCGGCCGACGCACCGGCTCCCGATATCCCCTTGCCCGGCGGGGTCGAAGTCGTTGCCGAACCGAGCGTGCCGCTTCCCGGTGGTATGGAGGTCGTTGCCGAACCGGACGTGCCGTTACCGCAGATCATGGAAGCGGTCCCCGGCGATGCCGACACAGATGCCGCGGCTCGCGTTGGAGGTCTGCCGCAGGAGGGAACCCGATGATCCAGCGAATACTCGATCTGTTCATTCGGGAGCGGATGATTGTCTTGCTGTTGTTGGCTGTCGCCGTGCTCTACGGCTGGCACGCGACCCAACAGGTGCCGCTCGATGCCATTCCCAACGTCGGTGAGAACCAGGTGATCGTGCTGGCCGAGTGGCCGGGCCGTTCTCCCAAGGACGTGGAGGACCAGATCACCTATCCCCTGTCGATTGCGTTGCAGGCGGTCCCCGGAGCGACCAGCGTGCGGGGCAAGAGTATGTTCGGGTTTAGTTTCGTGCAGGTCACGTTTGACGATCGCATCGACTTCTACTGGGCGAGATCCCGAGTGTCCGAGCAGTTATCGACGGTGTCGGGACAACTGCCGCCGAGTGTGAATCCTCGTTTGGCGCCCGACGCCACGGCACTGGGACAGATCTATTACTACGTGCTCGATCCACCCCCCGGCATGGATTTGGCCGAGTTGCGGTCGAAGCAGGACTTCGTGGTGAAGTACGCCCTGCAGTCGGTGCCGGGCGTCGCCGAAGTGGCGTCGATCGGCGGTTACGTACGGCAATACCAAATCGAGGTCGACCCGGACAAATTGCGTTTTCATCGCCTTCCGCTGGCGCGGGTGATCGAGGCCATCCGAGCCGCCAACCTCGACGTCGGCGCGAAAACCGTCGAATCGAACGGGATGGAATACATCGTTCGCGGCAAAGGGTTCATCGGGGCCGAGCAGACGCTCGAGCAGACGCTCGAGCAGATCGAGATGAGTGTGATCGTCACCCGGGAGGGCGTTCCCGTGCGTATCCGCGATGTGGCTCGCGTCCAAGCCGGTCCCGCCTTTCGCCGGGGAGCCCTCGATCTGGACGGTCGCGAAGCGGTCGGGGGCGTAGTGGTGATGCGCTACGGCGAAAACCCTCGCCGAGTGATCGAAGCGGTAAAGAAGAAGATCGCCGCGATCGAGCCGGCTTTGGGGGGCGTGAAGATCGTCGGCGTGTACGATCGGGGCGAGTTGATCGACGAGACGGTGGCCACGCTGACATCGGCGCTGGGCCAGGAGATCCTGATTACTATCGTCGTGGTCGTACTGTTCCTGCTCCACTTTCGAGCCAGCATCGTGGTGGCGGTCACGCTGCCGGTGGCCGTATTGATGGCGTTCATCGCCATGCACTGGTTCGGAGTAGATGCCAACATTATGTCACTGGCGGGGATCGCCATCGCCATCGGCACGATGGTTGATATGGGGATCATCATCTCGGAGAATATCTACCGGCAGTTGGCCGATTGGGAGCGATCCGGTCGACCGGGTGGGCAGGTCGAGCGTCTGAACGTGATCCGTTCGGCGGCTGCGGAAGTGATTCCTGCGGTGATCACGGCGGTCAGCACGACGATCGTCAGCTTCCTGCCCGTGTTCCTGCTGACGGGACGGGATTACCGGTTGTTTGCTCCCCTGGCGTGGACCAAGACGTTTTCTTTGGCGGCCAGTCTGTTGGTGGCGGTGCTGTTCATTCCCATGCTCAGCCGGATCTTCCTCAAAAGCACCCATGTTCGAAGATGGCGAGCCGCCTTGGCGGCGACGGTGGCCGGAATGTTGGCGGCATCGCTATGTTGGACCGTGTGGGGAGAGCGCATCGAAGCGCTGACGACCGTGCCGCTGGGAGCCGTCGCGGCCGGGGTCGGCCTGCTGGCGGCCATGGCGATCTATGCTTTGGCCCGTGAGCAAATCCGTCCGATCGAAGCCAATCCAGTCAGCAGGTTGGTCAACGCGGTGTACACTCCGATCCTGTCCTGTTTCCTCCGGTTCAAACTGGCGTTCTTGGTACTACCGATGACGATTGTGCTATTGGGACTGGGGGCCTGGTTCGGGATGCCCCGCGTACTGAAGCCGCTGGAGCGGTTGGCGAGCCGGTTGGGGGCCGATTTGAACACGGTTCCCGGATATATCAAAGCCAAGCATGTGTGGACCGGTCTCAAGAGCGACGACTGGATCGCACTGGATGAGGGAAGCTGGTTCTACATGCCCAGCCTTTACCCGGCCGCCAGCTTTTCCCAAGCCGTGCAAGTGCTGCAAACGCAGGACGCGCTGATCGGGCAGATTCCGGAGGTGGCCCACGTGCTCGGCAAGATCGGCCGAGTCGAATCGGCACTCGATCCGGCTCCGGCCGCCATGGTGGAGACCTACGTGATGCTCAAGCCTCGCAGTCAGTGGCGCGAGGGCATGACCGAGCGGAAGATCTGGGACGAGATCAACGCCGTGGCGACGCTGCCCGGGGTGACCCCGGCATCGCCCCTCCAGCCGATCGAAGGTCGTGTGGTCATGCTGCAAAGCGGCATCAAGGCGTCGATGGCCATTCGTGTCTATGGGGACGATCTGGACGGTTTGGCCAAAGCGGCCAATGCGGTCGCCGAACACCTCAAGCAACACTCGATGGTCAATGCCAATACGGTGAACCCGGACGTGGTGATGGGCAAGCCGTACTTCGAATTCACGGTCGATCGCGAAGAGGCCGCTCGCTACGGAATGACCACTCAGATGGTCAACCAGATCGTGGCGGCCGGATTGGGCGGCACCGACGCCACCACCACCGTCGAGGGCCGGGAACGGTATCCGATTCAGGTGCGGTTTCAGCGGGGGACCCGCGAGGCGCTGGATGATCTGCGCAGCATTCCCGTGGTGACCCACCAGGGGGACGTCGTTCCCTTGGAGCGGTTGGCCACGGTCGAGACGACGTGGGGACCGGCCGCCATCAACAGTGAAGATGCCCGTCTGGTGGCTCACGTCGCCTTCTCGCCCCGCGAAGGCGCCGGGGATCTGGAGACGGTGGAAGCGGTCACCGCGTCGCTGCGGAAGGCGCGCGCCGACGGGAGTCTCACGTTCCCGCCGGGCAATTTCGAGCTGGAACCGGTGGGATCGTTTCAGAACCAGATTGAAGCCAACCGCCGGTTGATGTGGGTGGTGCCTGCCGTGATCCTCATCAATCTGCTGATCATCTACCTGCAGTTTCGGGAATTCGCTATCACGTTGGCCGTCTTTTCGGGAATCCCGGTCGCCTTCGGCGGTGGCATGATCCTACTTGGGACGGTTGGCGTGGAGATGAACACGGCGGTGTGGATCGGCTTCATCGCACTGTTCGGTATCGCCGTAGACGACGGTGTGGTGATCGCAACGTATCTGGATCAGGTGTTGAAGGAGCGCCCCATTCGGTCGATCCGGGATTTGCGCTCGGCCACACTGGAGGCGGGTCGCAAGCGGATTCGACCATGCCTGATGACGACCATCACCACCATCGCGGCGCTGATACCCGTGCTGATTTCGACCGGCCGCGGTGCCGATGTGGCTCGAGCCATGGCGCTGCCCGTGTTCGGCGGCATGTGTGTGGAACTGATCACACTGTTCGTGGTGCCGGTCGTCTACTGCGGATACAAGGAATGGAGATGGCGGGCCGGCATGCCGGACAGGCATTTCGAACTGCCGGTAGTGGAGGAAGATCCGCCGGCTGCGCGAGCGGCCGCATGACCGAATAGGAAACAACTCGGTGGAAAAGCCGAGCAGTATGGATGACGACGTGTTTCTTTTTTCTTGAAAAGGGAGTTGCAATGAACGTTTCACGATGGACTTCGGCTTTGGCGATCGTCGGCCTGATGGTCTCGGCGGCAGCGGCTCAGCAACCGGGCGTGCGGGCCATGAATCCGGATCAGGTGAAGATGGCCGTTCAGGGAATCTGTCCCGTTTCGGGCAACAAGTTGGGAACTCATGGCCAGCCGATCAAAGTCAAGTTGGGAGAAGAGGTTTTGTTTCTGTGCTGCCAGGGCTGCACGAAGCAGCGCGTCAACCCGCAGCACTGGGCCACCATTCACGCCAATTTCGCTCGCGCTCAAGGGATCTGCCCGATCATGAAGAAGCCTCTTCCCAAGTCGCCCAAGTGGACGGTGGTCAACGGCCAGTTGATCTACACCTGCTGCCCGCCCTGCGGCAAGAAGCTGCAAAGCGACCCGGCCGCGGCGGTGGCGCAGCTCAATGCGCTCTACCAGCAATCGTTGTCGACTCGGCAGCGCTGAGTCGCGTCCGAGCGGAGAGCCATATCCCGATCGACAGGCGAGGGACACGTGCGGCCCGGTCGGCGAGCCGAAGGCTCGTGCCGGGCCGCAGGAGTCTCGCCGCAAAGCCGATCCAGTCGTCGCGAAACGGCGGCCGGCCAGACGCAACTTGCCAATCGGGGTGGTTTTCGAGAGCCGATGGTGCCGATGAAAAAGAGGGTGTGGGACGGGCGCATCGGTCGGTCCCTGCCATGAGAGCCGGGCACGCATCGGTGCGGTGTTGAACGCGAGCCGAATCGTCGGCGGGATGCGCGGCTCAAAGAAGCCAGAGCGGCTGGATTGTCAGACGTCATCGAGACTTGAGGGGGAGCGGCACGGATGGCCTACCCACGAATCATCCATTTCGGTACGGGGCTTCTTCTGCTCTTGGCGGGTTGCCGCTCGGCCAGGTCTCTGTACGATCCCGAGTTCATTCAAGTGCTGCGCGACTCCGACCAGTCGTGGGAGAGTGTCGATCCGGTAACGCCGGCGCTCCCGCCGGCCGATCCTGCCTTGCAGGGACCGCAACCGGTTTCGGCACTGATTGCCATGGCGCTCGACCGCAATCCCAACGTGCAAGCGGCTCGCAAACGTCTCGAATCTCTGGCCCTCAAGGTGCCGGCGGCGGCCAGTCTGCAGGACCCGAACCTGGCGATGACCTTCTTTCCTGCCGCCGTCGAGACGGCGGCCGGGGCTCAAGAGTTCGCCCTGGGAGTGAACCAGAAGTTCCCGTGGTTCCGGAAACTGGACACGCGGGCGGGCATTGCGGAGTCGGAGGCGAATGTGGCTCGAGCCCGGCTGGCCGAAGTGGAACTCGAAACGATCGCCGGCGTCAAGCAGGCCTATTACGAGCTGTACTACTTGCAGCAGGCCATCAAGACGACCCGGACCGAGCAGCAGTTGCTGGCCGAACTGCGGGATGTCGCCAATGCCAGGTATCAGGCGGGACGAGTCAGCCAGCAGGACGTGTTGCGGGCCGACCTGGAGATCTCGCAGATCGAGAGTGAACTGATTCGACTGGACCAGCAACTCGTCAGCGCCCAGGCTCGCCTGGCTCAGTGGCTCCATATCGACCCCAGCACGAAATTGCTGGCGGATCTTCGTGAGGCGATGAACCGCGTGCCTGACGACCTGGCGTGGCTGCAGCGCCGGGCCGTGGCCGCTCGTCCCGCCCTGCACGCTCAGTTGGCCGCGCTGGAAAGGGACCGGCAAGCCGTCGGATTGGCGCAGCTCGACTATTATCCCGATGTGACATTGGGTCTGAACTGGATCGAGGTGGGCAACAGCGGCATTAGTCCGGTGACGAACGGCCGGGACTCGGTGTTGCTGACGGCCGGTTTGAATCTACCCATCTATCGAAAGCGGCTGCGGGCCAACGTACGGTCGGCTGAAGCCAAGGCGGTGGAGACGGCCCGGCAATACGACCGCATTCGCGATGAAACGTTGCAAGGTGTCGTGGATCTGTTCGCGACGGCTCGCAGTCAGCAAGATTTGCTCGAATTATTCCGTACCGACATTTTGCCCAAGGCCCGACAGACGCTCGAAGTGTCGACTCGAGCTTACAACGTAGGCGAGGTCGACTTCCTGCAGCTCATCGACAACTGGCGAAAGCTGCTGCGTTACGAAGTCACCTACTACCGGTTGGAGGCATCACTGCAACAGACGATGGCACAGTTGGAGCGGCTGATCGGCGGCTGGGGAGGTGTCCCGGCTGGACCGCAGCCCGCGGCGCCCAACAACCAGTAGTCCATGTTGCCAGAACACGATTTTCGGGGGGATTGAAGATGTTCACATGGCGTCCTCTGTTGACCTTGCTGCTGATGGGAGCGATGTCGGCCGTATTCTCCGGCTGCGCACCCGCCTACCACTCGTATGAGGACTGCTATATCGATTGCCGGTACTGCCCGCCTCCCCCCTTGCCGTGGCCCGAGTATCCGCCGTGCGTCTGTCATTCGGAGCCGGCGGAGGAGTACGTCGTCGGCGGCGCAGCGACCGCGGACAGGACGCAGCCGGCACCCGAGCCAGCCGGTGTGCAAGAGTAGCGCGGCGACCATGGGCAGAGGTCTGGTGATTGCCGCCGCCAGGCGGGGTCGTTATCGTAGAGCCAGAGGAAAGGTGATAACGACTCATGGCCGCACGTCTCTCATCCCGGGCAACACTGACGGGGGCTGCTGTGCTGCTGGTGCTTTTGGCCGCAGCGGGTGGCCTGGTCCGGCGCTGGTACGGCGGGCGGGATCGGCCGTCGGGATCGTTGCCCGAGGAGACGCCTCACGGTGTTGCCTACATCCCACCCGACAACCGTGGCTACGTTGGCAGCGAAGCCTGCGCAGCCTGTCACGCAGAGATCTGTGAGCAGTACGCTGCCCACCCGATGGCGCAGTCGACGCGTCGGATTGACGAGCTGAAGATCGTCGAGTCTTTTGACGAGGACGTGAATCACTTTGTCGCTTTCGGGCGCTACTATGAGGCGAGCCGGGAAGGAGATCGCTGGGTTCATTCCGAGGAACTCCGCAGCGATTCGGGTGAGTTGTTGTTTCGTCAACGTGAGACGTTGGCTTATGCCATCGGCGCGGGACTGAAGGGGCGGAGCTATCTCATTGACCGTGACGGCTGGTTGTACGAGTCGCCGATCACCTGGTATTCCGAAAAGGCTCGCTGGCAGCTTTCACCCGGTTACGACTATGCGGGGCATAGTCGGTTCGACCGCATCGTGAATGACGGCTGCCTGTTTTGCCACTCATCGCAGGTTCGTTTTACCTCCCGATCCAACCGCCGCTTGCAGACACCCCGTTTTGCGGAAGTGACGATTGGCTGTGAACGGTGCCATGGTCCTGGGCGCGAGCACGTGGAGGTGATGGAGCGAGCGGAGAGGGACGGAGTCGAAGTGGACGGTTACCGGATCGTGAACCCCGAGCAACTGACTCCTGCTTTGAGGGACAGCGTGTGTTACCAATGCCACCTGGAAGGGAAGGCTCGCATCTTGCGCAACGGTCGCGCGTTCTTCGATTTTCGGCCGGGCCAAGATGTCGAGGAGGTCTGGACGGTATTCGTAGCCGACGAGGAAGAGTCGCTGTTCACCGGACAGCCGGAACAGATGATCTCGAGTGTGTGTTACCAAGAAAGCGAAGGACGGATGGGTTGCACCTCGTGTCACGATCCCCACTGGAAACCCGACGCCCAAGCGCGCGTCGCATTCTACCGCAGTCGCTGTTTGCAGTGCCATCCGCAGCAGGCCTGTACGGCGTCGCCGACACTCCGCAGGGTCAAGGAAGACTCGTGCATCGAGTGCCACATGCCACGCTTGCCCACCGACGATGTGGCTCACGCCACGGTGTCGGACCATCGCATCCCGCGCAGACCGAGAGTCGAGACGAACCGGCGGCGATCAGCTCCGCGAACCTGGAGACGATTTTCCGACTATCGGCTGCCGGACGCCGAACTGCGACGAGCGTGGGCGCTGGCCCGATTCCAACAGGCCAGTGAATTCAGCGACATCGAGCTGGCGGAGCGGGCACGACGGGAACTGGAAGCGTTGGCTGCGTCGGGCGAGGCGGATTTCACCGTGTACTCGACACTGGCCAATCTGTATCTATTGCAAAAGGACTACGAGAGATCCAGGAAGTGGGCGGAGGCCGCTTTGCGACTCAAGCCCGAACACTGCCAGACCCTGGCGCTGCTGGGTCTGGTGTGCTACCGGTCGGATGCGGATGAGGCCAGTTTGGAATACTATCGCCGCTTGTTCGAGATCAACCCGAACTACGTGCTGGCTGCGGGGCCGTATGCCGATTTGCTGAGACTGCACGGCCATACCGAAGAGGCTTTGAAGGTGGCAAGGCGGGGTGTCGCCTTGAATCCGACCGATGGAATGTTGCGTGCCGTGCTGGCGGACGCACTGACGGTCTCGGGGCAGTCGGAGGAGGCTCGGCGGCAAACGCGGCTGCGCCAACGAATCGAGTCGCAGTTGCGCCGAGCGCACGGCCGCTGAGCGGTCGTGGACGGTCGTCGTCCGGTTCGCCTCGGCGATGTTCGCGTTTTCTGCCGCGCAACCGGTCGGTCGTGTTGGTTTGCTTAATAAGGGGAACCCTGATGAACGCTCTGCATCCGGCCATCCTCGTTCGCCACGAAGAAACTGCGCCGCGCGAACGCAGTACATGCGGGTGGCGCCATTTGTTGATCAGTCGTGGTGACGCGGACGTAGCCGCTTGGGCGCATGTGGTCGATATCGAGGGTGCCCGAGAGCACTACCACCGGCGCGGCACCGAATTGTACTACGTGTTGGAAGGTGAGGGCGCGGTGGTGCTGGACGGCGTGGAGTACCCGGTGAAGGCGGGCACCATCGTCCATATCCCACCGGGCGTCGTCCACGGTGCCAGGGGCCGGATGCGAGTGCTGGTCATCGGCATCCCGGACATCGCGGACGACGATTTGTGGTTTCCCCAGGCCGACGCGGCCGATGGTTGACGGCGCCTTAAGGGGCAGCGAAGGATCAACAGGAAACCTGTGCCGGATACTCGGCCAGATCGATCGCGGACTCGTCGGAATCCGCAGACGACGGTCGCGGGACGTCGGCGGTTCCGCGAGGTCGGGCCGGCTGAACGGTCGAAGGTGCGTCGTCGTCGCTGGTGCCGGTTTGGAATCTCCCCATGATCGCCTGTTGCGTCTGGGCCAGTTGGGAGAGTCGCCGCGCGGCGTCGTGAGTCCGATCGGCTCCACCGGCCGTCCGTTGCGCCGCGTCATCGACACTGGCGATGGTTCGGGTGATTTCGCCTGCCGAAGACGCGGTTTCCGACGCAGCAATTGCCACCGACTCGGCGGCCTCCGATGCTTCGTTGATATTCTGCGCGATTCCTTGCGTCAT
>JALSIV010000337.1 GCA_026989685.1 Pirellulaceae bacterium
ATCGTGTGATGGGGCGGGAAGACCGCGGGGGCGTTTCTTGTTGGAAGGTCGTCGCGCGCGTTCCCATCGGCGTGAAGCGGACGTTGTGGATCGATGCCCGCGCCGGCGTGTTGCATTCGGTTCAGGAACGAGTCTTCATGGGGCGGGGCGAGAAGTACGATTTGCGATTGGAACTTGCCGGCGTCTCGAGCTTGGATGATTCGGCCACCGGGCAGGCGTGGGAGGTGGCGAAATCGCTGGACGCATTGAGGCGGCGTTTGGGAAAGCGGCAAGACGCCGGATCGGTACCGTGGACCGCGCAGCAGCTCGAGCGGTTGGCGGCCTACCCGCTCGAGAAGGACGTCCGCTGGGCACCGTTGAAGAGACTACTGCGGGAGGTCCAGCGTGACCGCCAGACGCAGCATCGCCAGGCCGGGGCTCTGGAGTCGTTGGCTCGCCGCGTACACGGCCAGAATCTGATGCGGGTGACGTTTCGGGATGCCGAAGGCCGGAAACTCAAGTGGGACTCGATTGCCAAGAAAGTGACGGTACTTCATTTCTGGGAATATCGCGATCGTCCGTTGCGACCACCTTACGGCCAGGTCGGCTTTCTGGATTTTCTCAGTCGCAAGCATGCATCCGAGGACGTTGCGGTCGTCGGAGTCGTCGTTCATTCGGCGGGTGATAGCGATGCGGCTCGCAAGACGACGGTTCGTTCGGCCGCGAAACTGAGCCGGTTTATGAACTTGAGCTATCCGTTGGTGTATGATGACGACGGCGCTGCTTTGAGTCAGATCGGTGATCCGAGGAGTTTGGGGGTGGCACTTCCATTGTACCTGGTTGTGGACGCTCGAGGACGCATCGTGAGTCACCATTTCGGATTGTACCCCGTCGATCCGTCCCGCGGTTTGCAGACGCTGTCGGCCGAGATCCAGCACGCTCTGCAATCGAGTGAATGAGTGTTTTCGACCATGTGGCACGACGCGTCGTACTGCTTCCCAGCCTCCAGCATGTTGCTTGTGTCATGGAGTATTGCGACACCCTTTACACACGCTTATTCCCGTTGAGTTGCCGATATGTCTAAGACGAAACTTGCCATCCATGGAGCGGCCGGTCGCATGGGGAGACGGCTGGTCGCGCTGGCGGACGCGGATCCTCGGTTCGAACTGGTCGGCGCAGTCGACCGTCCCGATCATCCGCAAATCGGACACGATGCGGGGCGTTTGGCCGGTGCGGGGGACATCGGTCTGCCGCTCTCCTCCGTCTTGCCGGAGGCGGCCGACGTCGTGATCGACTTTTCCACTCCGGAAGCCTGTGAGAGTGTGACACAGTGGTGTCGCAAACACGGGGTGGCGCTGGTGGCGGCGACGACGGGGTTGACGCAGGAGCAGAAGCACGAGCTGGGAATGGCGGCAGAGAAGATTCCCGTGCTGTGGGCGCCCAACATGAGTTTGGCGGTGAACTTGACGTTGCAACTGGCTTTGACGGCCGCCGAAACGCTGCAACGCGTCGAAGGGGATGTCGACGTGGAGATCATCGAACGGCATCATCGCTTCAAGGAAGATGCTCCCAGCGGCACGGCACTGTGGTTCGGCGATACGATCGCCGCCAAGATGGGCCAAAAACACCACCGTCACGGGCGCCACGGCCGGATCGGACCGAGGCCCAGTGACGAAATCGGCTACCATTCCTTGCGAGTCGGCGACAATCCGGGTGAGCACACGATCGTATTCGGCATGCTGGGGGAAACCGTGGAACTGTGTGTCAAGGCGACCGGACGAGACTGTTACGCCATCGGGGCGCTCGAGGCGGCCAGCTATATCGCGAACAAGCTGCCCGGGCTCTATTCCATCGCCGACGTTTTGGGGACCGGTCGACATTGACAAGAGACGAAGTACGCGGCTTCGCGCGAGGGGACGAGTCGAAAGTGGACGGGGAGAATCTCGAACGGCGACTGAAGTTCGCTCGCGAAACGGCACGGCAAGCCGGGCGGATGACGTTGGAGTTGTTCGCTGCCGGGAACCTGACGGTGGACCGCAAGTCGGACGCGTCTCCGGTGACCGAGGCCGATCGCCGCGCCGAAGCCTACGTCTGCAGAAGGATCGCCGAGGAGTATCCCGATGACGGCTGGATCGGGGAAGAGCATGGCGAGCGGGATGGTCGCAGCGGGTACCGCTGGATCATCGATCCGATCGACGGCACCAAATCATTCATTTGCGGAGTGCCCCTCTATTCCACGTTGATTGGATTGGAGCGAGAAGGCGAGTCGCTGCTTGGCGTGATCGAACTGCCGGCCTTGAACGAGTCGGTCTTCGCCCGCAAAGGAGGAGGTGCCTGGCACGTGGTCGGTAACGGCAGTCCGGTACGGGCGCGAGTCGCCGCCACCGATCAGTTGGCGGAGTCGATCTTTGTCACCTCGGAGGTGAAGACATTTCAAGAGCGGCATTCGGCCGAGGGATTTCAGCGTCTGCAGCGGGCGTGCTGGATCACTCGCACCTGGGGCGATGCCTACGGATATTATCTAGTGGCGACCGGCCGGGCGACGGTGATGGTCGATCCGATCATGAGTGTGTGGGACGCGGCCGCCATCTTGCCCATCCTCGAGGAGGCGGGGGGGCGGTTTACCGATTGGAGCGGCCGGCCGACGGTTCACGGAGGAGAAGGCGTGGGGAGTAACGGCCGAATCCACGAGACGGTGCTGAAGTTGTTGAACGAGAATGGCCAAATGTGACGAAGGCTATCGGTGTTCGGTCTGCGGGCGGCCGGTGGAGACTCTGACGGAAAGTGAGCTCTACCTGCGTTACGTCGTCGGGTGGATCGACCGCGAGGCGCTCCACACGGCCCAAGACCGCCACTTGCCGTGTAGTCCCGCCATCGCCCAGTACATCGTCGACCCTCGATTCGAATCGGTTTCATGCGAAGGGCCGTTCTCCAAGGGGCAGCTCGATCCGGATTTCGTCCGCCGCCGCGAGCAACTGCTGACTCGAGGATGGCAGCGATTGCGGGAACTGAAGGACCGTCCGGAGACCCCCATCGACGAGTATCCACTCCAGCGCGCCGGCGGGCGTTCTTGAGGCGGGCCGCACCGGCAAGGCCGCTGGCGCAAGCCGAGTCACACGCGGTTCGGACGTGGGACATCAGTGCTTGTTCATGTGCACATAGAGTCGAATCGCGCGGATGATTTCGTCTCGGTCATTGGCGACCGAGACCGCTCGGTTGGCATGCGACGCGCGCATGACGCCTTGGTTGCGCAGTACGCGATTGAACAGATCCTGATCGGTCGTATGGTAGGCGACGGTCGCGGTGGGATCTTTGAGTTGATGACCGGTCAAAATGCATACGACGCGATCGTCGGCTCCGATGACATTTTCGCGTCGCAAGAGGTGAAGACCGGCTACCGAAGCGGCGCTGGCCGGTTCGCAGCCGATGCCGCTGGTGCCGACTCGAGCTTTGGCATCGAGGATATCCTGGTCGGTGACCTCTCGGACGACGCCTTGGCACACCTCGAGTGCTCGCAGACATTTGGTCAGGTTGACGGGCCGAATGATCTCGATGGCGCTGGCAATGGTGGATGCTTTGCGGCTGCGGGCGTCGAGTTCTTCATAGTAGCGCCGTACGATCGACTGATCGACGTTGCCGCCGTTCCAGCGCAGGCCTCGGCGTTCGTAGAGTTCGTAGAGCGTGTTGGCACCCGCCGCGTTGATCACGGCCAGTCGAGGGATCCGATCGACCAGGCCGAGGGCGTGCAATTCCGAGAAGGCTTTGCCGAAGGCGCTGGAATTGCCGAGGTTGCCGCCGGGGACGACGATCCAGTCGGGCACCTGCCAATTCAGCCATTCGAGGACCCGGTACATGATCGTCTTTTGGCCTTCGAGCCGGAACGGGTTGACGCTGTTGACCAGATAGATCCCCATTTGCTCGCAGACTTCGCGGACTCGAGCCATCGCGTCGTCGAAATCGCCGTTGATCTGCATCGTCAGCGCACCGTACTCGAGGGCCTGCGAGAGCTTACCGTAGGCGATTTTCCCGGAGCCGACGAAGATGATGGCCTTCATGATCTGGGTGACGGCAGCGTACATGGCCAGCGAGGCGCTGGTGTTGCCCGTCGATGCGCAGGCGGCACTCGAGGCACCGACCAGTGCCGCGTGGGTGAATGCGGCGGCCATGCCGTTGTCCTTGAAGCTGCCGGAAGGGTTGAGCCCTTCGTACTGCAAGAACAAGTTTCCGGGTTTCACGCCGACGAGCGTGGCCAGCCGATCGGCTCGCTGTAGAATCGTCTGTCCCTCACCGACAGTCACGAGTCGCTCGCGCGGAGCGAACGGCAACAGTTGATGGAATCTCCAGACGCCGCTGAAGCAGACCGGATCGCGGCGAAACTGCCAGGCTTGTTCGAGTTCTTGCAGAGCGGTGGGAGGCGCAAGTCGGTCCCAGTCGTAGGCTACATCGAGCAATCCGCCGCACTGATCACAGGCGACCTTGATCTGTGCGATGTCATAGGTGGCGCCGCAACCGGGCGCGATGCAGCGCTGGTAGGCGGCCGATGTGGTCGACACCGGCCGCCGATCGGGAGACCCCACTTGATGCATGACTCATGTGTCCGAAAGAGCAGGCGACCGGGGGCGGTGCCAAGTCGCGCGCGTGGATCTGACAGTCTCTGGCCCGACCGTAGTCTACGAGAACCCCCCGGTTCGGTTCAAGAGTCATTGGCCGTTCATGAACACGGATCTACACGTGCCAGCCGATCCCGTTCCCCGGGACGATAGGACCGATGGGACCGATAGGGGGCAGGGGACGATCGGGCCGATATGGAGGCGGCCAAGTCGCTCGGGTCGTAAAACGGAGCGTGACCTCTTCCGCACCGAGATGGATGTTCTGGCCAGGGCCACTCGCTTGCCGCCGACTTGCGACGCTCTGGGGGCGCCGCCCCCAAAAAAAGACCGGCGCAAAAAAAGGTCATGGCACGTCGCTCCGTCGTCATACCATGACCTCTATCCTGAAACGAGATAACCGTTCGGGTCATCCCGCCCTCCCGGTTGTCCTACTGGGTGTATCGGCCGGTTCGATTCGATTCCTTGAGCGAATCGGCACGATTGGCACCGCGAGCAGGATTCGTTCGATTGGGCGCTCAGGCTTTGCGGTCGGATTGGTTGCCGGGCGTCTTTTCGGGTTTGGGCCGGGGAGGATTGACCGGCGCCGGAGCGGGGGTTGTCGGAGCCTTCCACTGCGTGGCCGGCACCGTGTAGCCGCAGGCAGGTTGATACGAGCAACCGCAGGACGGCTCAACGTGGCAGCCGCACGAGGGCGTGAAGGAGGAACAGCCGCAAGTCGGCTCGTAGCCGCACGTTGGCTCACAGGAGCGCCGGTGAAGCCAACCAAACCAGCGGTGGCAACCCAGACCGCAGCCGAGGCTGGGGAGGGGCAGCGCGGGCCACGAGAAGCAGGAGAACGGTCGCCAGTGGCAGCCGCAGTCAACTTCGTACGGGTAGGCGCAGCCGCAGCCCGATTCGACGATCACTTCTCCCTGAGGCTTCCCCCAGCTCACGACCGTCGCTGCCGGCCGGGCCGTTGACGATGATGGGGCCTGAGTCCACTTCCCACGGGTTTGGTACGATGGGATCAGCCCATCGAGCCAGCCGGCGGTTGCCGAGTTGCCGGCGACCAATGCCAGCAACAGTGCCACACTTGAAGACCATTTCATTAGATTCACTCCTCATTTTCCGCGGGAGCCTACTTGGAGCCTGTCACCAAACCTCCAGGCCGCGAGTAACATGGCCGAGGCTGCGAAGCCGTACGGCAGGTTTCGTTACAGGCTTCGAAGAGGCTGTCACAAAACTTCATGCTGCAGGCAACACACCCGATGCCGGAAAGCGGCGGGGCAGGTTTCGTTACAGGCTTCTAAACTCCCAAGACGACTTTCTCAAACCCACGATGCTCGTGGCATCCTCCGACTCCTCCCAAGAAACATTCCACGCAACCATCGGTTGAGCAAACGCAACCGTTGCATTTTTCCAACATGGTTTCGATTCGCTGGTTGCCCCAATCGCTACGACCGGCATAATGATGCGGCCGAGTCGGGATGGGAAAGCGACGAAGTGCGACCGTAGCGATGACATGTTTGCGATACCGGACGAACTGACGATGGTGGCGCTGGGGTTGGCGGCGGTGGACGCCTGGTGGTTGATACGTCTGCGTCGGCGGCTGGAGGGAACTGTGCTGCTGCATACCTGGTACTGGGGCGTGTGGCTGCTGGTGGTCGCGACCTTGGCCGTGTTTGCCGGCCGGTGGTGGGAGCTGTCGCCGTCGGTGAGGGACAGCCTGAAATGGTTGCTGCTGTCGGCGGGCTTCTGTCCGTTCGTAGCTCGATTGGGAGCCAAACGGCCACAGCACCGCGCCTGGCACTGGATCGTGCTCTCGTTTTGGGTCATTGCCGGCCTGCCTGCATGGCAGTCGATCGCGGCGGGGCGTGCCTTCCGGGTCGGTTTGCTGTGGGATGGCCTGCTGGTGTTGCTCCTGCTCATGCAGACCGCCGACTGCCTGGCGACACGGGTCTGGGCAGCTCCCTGGTTTCTTTCAGCCGGTCAATTGCTGCTTCACCCCGATCCGCGGTGGTGGAAGGCGCTGCCCGATTCGCCGGCGCTGGTGGTGATGGCGTTCCTGCTGGGATCGATCGGCCTGCTCGCGCTGCTGCGCGGCTGGCAGCCGCTGCCGCGTACCGCCTTGGGGTGGACTCGCGTGTGGCGGGACTTTCGCGATCGGATGGGAGTGTTGTGGTCACTCAGGCTGCTCCAGCGGTTCGAGCAAGACTCGCGGCAGGACGAAACTCGCGTCCTGCTTCGCTGGGACGGGTTCGTGGAGGCCGATGCGTCCGGATTTCGTTTCCTGGAAGCACTCCCTGAAGAGACCGAGCGCCTGATGCGGAACCTGCTGCGGAGGTTCGTCGACCATTCGTGGATCGAGGCGGAGTTGGCCGCGACTTCGGCGACGGCCGGAAAGGTGACTTCTTGAAGCGGTCAGCGGGATCTCCCTCCGGCTCCCCGTTCCCGGACGAGTTGCTTGCGGCATGGGGATTTGTTACAGTTGCTTGGGAGTCGAGTGCCTGTCGGCGCACCACCATTCTCGCCTTTCCTGCGCCGACCCATCGTCCCGCCCCTTGAGCCCTGGAGGATCGTTCCGTGATCTATCGTCGAATTCTCGCGTGCATCCTTCTCTCCGTCATTGCCCTGCCGCTGGCCGCTCAAGAAAAGAGCGTCAAACCGGGGATCAACAAGTCGTTCAAGAACCCCGATGTCAAGCAGTTTATCGAACGGTTCGAACGGGAAGGACGCGAGATCTGGGACCAGAAGGAACGGACGGTCAAGGAACTGCGGCTCGAGCCGGGAATGGTCGTTGCCGACGTGGGGGCCGGTACGGGATTCATGACGTTCTTGTTCGCCAAAGCCGTTGGCGATCGGGGAACCGTGTATGCCGTCGATATCGCCAGGAATTTTCTCAAGCACATCGAAGAGAAGGCAAAGCAGGAAGGCTTGTCGAACATCAAAACCGTGCTAGCCTCGGCAACTTCATCCAATCTGCCGGCGGAGTCGGTGGATGTGGTCTTCATCTGCGATACCTATCATCACTTCGAGTTTCCTCAAAAGACCATGGCCTCCATCTTCCGGGCCGTGAAACCGGGCGGTCGGTTGGTTCTGGTCGACTTCGAGCGAATCCCGGGTAAGTCGAGCGATTGGATTCTGAACCATGTCCGTGCCGGCAAGGACGTGTTCAGACAAGAAGTCGAGTCGGCCGGTTTCGAGTTCGTCTGCGAGAAAGACGGCATTTTCAAGAGCAACTACTTCCTGGTGTTCAAGAAACCGTAGCCAGATCGGTTGGCGCTAGTGGCGGGCGTGCGACCGGATATTGTCTGCCGGTGAAGTCCGCTCGAGCTGTTCCTTGAGTCCGTCCAGGCTGGCTCGCATGTCGGCGCGAACCAGTGCGCGCACCACGGTCAGGCCAATCCAGCGGGAGAGCGGACCATCATCCAGCGGTCCTTCGGCCGTCCACGTCAGTTGCCAATGTGGGTTGGTCTTCTCCAGTCGAAAGGTTCCTCGTACGGTGCGTGACTGAGCGTCAACGAATCGGAGCTTGTAGTGAAACGGCTCACGTTCCAGATCGCCCGACGACGTGTCGGCCGCCCATTCCACATGCCCCAGATCGGGGCTGGACCAGGTCGCCGCGTTGCTGCCGGTCGCTGGCAGGATCTCCAGGCCAGGTAGATCCCTCGGATTCCAGACCGTCCATAACGGCCACTGCCGTGGGTCGCAGACCATCCGAGCGACCGCGTCGGGGGAATCGACGGCCAGCTTCACGGTCTGTTGGGCCTTCCAGGTTTTCGGCAGGGCGAAACCGGTGCCGATGAAGCCGGCGAGAACCGCCACAGTGGCAAGTGCGAGATTGCGTGCTGTGAAGATCCGGTGGGCGGACATAACTCTTGGCTCCTGGAACACTGCGGATTGCCACAGCAGCGAGGGTGTGAGGGAAAGCCGGTAGTCGGCAGCGAGCGTGGTCCTGTATATCGCTCATTTGGTCAACCGTCAAGCATCGATCGGTTCGTCTGGCGTTGCCGGGCGCAAATCCGCTATAATCCCCCCTGAGCCGTCAGTGGTTCAGGAGGAAATCCTGCAGCCGAGTACTTCACCGTTCGCGTGGAGCCACACTTTTAGTGGGTGGCGGTGTCCAATCTGTCTTAGAGCCTGTAACAAAACCTGCCGCGCCGCTTTCCAGCCTCGGGCGTGTTGCTTGCGGCATGGAGTCTTGTGACAGCCGCTCAGGCCGATTCCAGGTTGGTCCCGCGTATTTTCCTAACCGAGACGAATCAGCATCTTTAGTCCGTACTTGTGCAGAGGGGGTGTCGGTTGACGGATCATGTCACGCAAAGGGCCGAACTTCCTCCCCGATCGCGGATATCGGGGGTCGACGTCGATGTGCTTCCCGTGCGGCATTCGTCGCCTCCTGCGGCGCGAGGCAGGGGTTGGTGGTTCCTGTCGATCACGGCGACCAACTTTTGGCTTGATGCCCTATTGCTCGCACTGTTTCTGGGCCAGTTTTGGGTTTCGCTGGTCCTACGATTCGCATTTCCACCGGGACCGGCGGCCGGGGGGTGGACGTTGTGGGGCTACGGCTATACCGGCTGGACTTCGCTTCGCTTCGGGCTGACGTGCGCGTTCGGCGCGGCGGTAGTCCTGCATCTGATGCTGCACTGGAACTGGATCTGTTCCGTTGTGGGGAAGTGGTTGCGTGGGGGAAAACCCAAGGGACCGGTTGCCAAGGACGATCCAACTCGCACGATCTGGGGCGTGATCTTGCTGATCGGTGTGCTGGGCGCGTTGGGAATCCTGCTGGGGCTGGCCAAAATGACGATGGTCAGTCCGTATCAGTAGCACGAAGTGAGGAGCGGCTTTGGCTGCAGAACGGGCAGGCTTTCGTCGGTTGTCCGGCATCGTGATGGGCGGCGATGGCCGTGACGCCTCGAATCACGGTGATCGCGCCGGTGATGACAATGGCCCAAGCTGCCAGCCTGAGCAGACGCCGGCGGACCAGCGAGGACGCCAGTGAACTTCCCACTCCGGCGATCAGTAGGGCGGGGGCGGTCCCCAGTCCGAAGGTCAGCATGATGCTGGCACCGCGTCCCACACTATGCGTCGTCGCAGCCAGGGCCAGGAAGCCGTAGAGCAGTCCACAGGGGAGGAAGCCGGTGAGCAGTCCTGCCAGGAACACCGGACCGCACCGAGGCGAGGTAAGCAGCGATGCGTAGGCTCGAGCGGCCACGCACAGCGCGGCGGGGGCTCGCAGGCTCGGCCAGGAGATCCAACCTGTCGCCAGCAATCCCTGCACGATGAGAAGTCCACCGGCCACCACGGCGAGCAGACCGCTGGCTCCCAACAGCGAGCCGCTGTAGTGGGTCAGCCAAAGCCCCGCCGCACCGGAAATCCCGCCGAGAAATGCATAAGTGGACAGCCTTCCTGCCGCGAACGCCGCCTGCCTCTTCAACCCTCCCCGATTGGTCGGACCTTGCGCGCCGATCGTCAGTACGAACGGGCCGCACATGCCCAGGCAATGTCCCGACCCAAGTAGTCCGGCCAGCAGGATGAGTGGCAGTTCCAGCATCACGGCGATTCTCCCGCCAGGCTCGGAGAAGGGGCCGGGTATGGACGCGTCTCATCCGAGGCGGACTCGCTTCCGGATGCGGCAGGTTGGGGATCCGGGTTTGGCAGCGGCTGACCGAGTTGCAGCGAACGGCCGATCACGAACAAGCTGCTACCGAGCATGGCGACGGCAGAGATGATCGGATGGAGCCGGCCGGTGGCAGCCAACCCGATTCCCGCGGTGTTGTAGGCGAACGCCCAAAACAGGTTGGCTCGAATAGCAGCCACGGTTCGCCGAGCCAACGACACGGCGATGGGGAGTCGGGAAAGGTCATTTCCCAGCAGGCAGATTTCGGCCGTTTGGCGAGCCAGGTCGCTGCCGGCTTCCAGTGAGATGCCGACATCGGCGGTGGCCAGCGCCGGTGCGTCGTTGAGACCGTCCCCCACCATGGCCACCGGGCCGATACGATGCTTCCATGCCTCGACGGCATCGGCCTTGGCGTTCGGAGAGAGTTCTGCATGGACGCTGAGATTCCACTGTCCGCATGTCAGGGTGGCTCGAGTCGAACTGTCCCCTGTGAGCACGACGGTTTCCAGCCCGAGAGCCGTCAGCGCTTTAAGCGTCGTCGCCACTTCGGGGCGACCCGATTCACCCAGTCCGAAAACGGCCCGTACGCGCCCCGCCCATGCGACGGCCGTCGTGGTCTCGCCCCTCGAGGCCATATCGTCGGCCGCCGCTCGAAGTTGGGGCGAGACGTGGTCGCCTGACGCGGAGAGCCATGAGAGTTGTCCCAGACGGACCGAGCCGGTAGGGGCCGGCAGATCGACTTGAATGCCGCGTCCGGGGTAGGTGCGCACAGGGGGAGCGTCGTTCCCGATCCGGCATCGCCACTCGTTGTTCCCGGACGCGGCCAGCCAGTGACGCAGGCCGACTGCATGCGGATGGTGCGAGGCGTCGACGAGAATGGGGAGCCAACGTTCGATGTCGCGCATCGGTGTGTCGTCTTCCGTCACCACGCGGGCCACCTGGCAATGGCTGCCAGTCAACGTACCGGTCTTATCGAATACGATCAGACGAACTTGCGCCAGGCGGACAAGTGCCTCGCCGTCCCGAAACAAGATCTGGTGGCGCGCGGCCGCTCCCAATGCGGACCAGACGGCCAGCGGCGTGGCCAGTCCCAGCGCGCAGGGGCAAGCGATGAGCACGACGGAGAGTGAGCTTTGGATTCCCCGTTCCAGCCCACTGTGCTTGAAGTGGTAGCCGAACACGGCAATCGCCAGCAGCAGTACCACAGGCAGGAACCAGGCGGCCATGCGGTCGGCGAGGTGCTGATACCGGTCTTTGGCGGCAGTGGCCTGTTCCACCCGCTTCACGAACGCGGCCAGCGTTCCCTGACCGCCGTCGGATGTGGTTTCGATCAGCAGATCGCCGTCCAGGTTGACGGCGCCGGCCGCCACAGCGGTCCCCGGCGCGGCGCAAATCGGTTCGGTTTCGCCGGTGAGCAGTTGCCGATCGATGGCCGCCTCGCCGCGGCGTACGATTCCATCGACGGCGATGCGTTCCCCGGCGCGGACGCGCACCAGGTCGCCGCGTCGAATCGCGTGAGGCGAGACCGATTCTTCGTGCTGCCCGGCGATGCGCGTGACGCGGTCGGGGAGCAGCGACTTCAGTTCGGCGAGGGATTGCGTGGTCTTC
>JALSIV010000338.1 GCA_026989685.1 Pirellulaceae bacterium
CCTCACACCTCACACCTCACACCTCACACCTCACACCTCACACCTCACACCTCACACCTCACACCTCACACTTGCGGGCGAAGCCCGCGTTCGGGGGCGTATCGGTGGAACGATCGGGCGGGCGGTGGCCGGCCGCTACCGATTTGGCCAAAGTTGGCGGCAGAGTCGGCCGATAGCAGAAAATGGGGAATCTTTGCGCTCACTCTCAGTTGTCAGACCATCATGTCCACCGCAACCGATACGACGACGAGCCCAGCCGCCACCGAGTCGGATGATCGGTGGAAACGACTCCCCGACTACGTCCGTAGTCTGCTCAAGATCGATGTCACGTTGGGCGTGCTGCTGGCCGAAAAGAAAATGCCCCTGGCACAGATCCTCGAGTTGGCTCCCGGTTCGATGGTCCAGTTCCCCCACCGCTACGACGAGCCGGTCCGACTGACCATCGGCGACCATACGATTGCCGAGGGTGAAGTGGTCAAAGTCGGCGACCGTTTCGGCATTCGGATTTCCACGATCGTGCTGCCCGCCGAACGGTTCGCTCGCGTGCAAGCCAAGCGCGACCAAGAAAACCGGAAGCCTCCTGACGGGACTCCGCAGGACGATGCATCGACCGGGCCGAATTAGCCGAAACGACCGATCCAGACACAGATACCCTGCTGACCAGGCTCGACCAGAGCGGCCAACGTGTCGCCGAGTTCGCTGCTCGCCCTGGCGTTTTCACCGCGGCGGTCTACCACTGGCGAAAACGACTGGGGATGAGCGGCCCGACGCGGGGACGGGCCAGACGACGATCGTCGAGTCGATCGACTACAGCGCGGTCGGCGCAGGGATGCGACGGAATTCGACGCAACATCGGCGCGTGGTACGCGCATGTTGCATGGGCCTTCGGTTGTCGCCGCCATCCCTACGGTCTCCGGTCTCCCGCCTCCAGCCTTGCGCAAAGTCCCCGCTAGATCTTCTCCAGTTTCCGATTGATTTTTTCGATCAATCGTTCCTTACGCTTCTTCAACTGCTTGTTGGCCACATCTTCCATCAACTTGCCGAACTGCCGCACCAGCGGGCCTCGAGCGTCGCTGATCTTATGCAGACGAAACTCGGCCAGTTCCACGTTCATCTTGGTGACACGGGGACGGATGCCGACTTTGGGCGGAAAGCGGGATGTATCTACGGTACCTTCCACTTGGATCGTCAATTGGACTTTCACTACGGCCGTCGCATCGACGGCAATGCTATAAAGCTGCACGCCGCGCCGCCAGTTGGCGAACCGAGCATGGGCGACGAGCGGCAAATCGAGTTTGGCGTCGATTTCGATACCGCTTCCCCCAGTCGTCTCGTCTCCCCGGCGCACGGCCACCGTTTCCAGCTTGAGTTTCTCCCGCTTGGCGGGATCCAGCTTGATCTCGTACCGTTCCCATTCTCCGTGATTCACGTCCTTCCGCCGCCGCTTGGGTCGTAGCACGATCCCGTCCCGCTCGAGTCGTACTCCCACGGTGAGATTCTTCTTCTTGCCCCATTTCTTTTCGTCGACGTAGGGTGACGCCAGCGCGTCACGGATGGCCGTGGTGAGAACCGGATCGAGCGCATCGATCCGCGCCGGCGGCAGTTCCAACTCGGGCGATGAGGCATCGTCGGCCGTCGATCGAACGGCGCCGTGAACGGCAGCGAACAACGCAAGAAGATAGGCGAACTGCGAGGTCCAGGCATGCGACATGATGAGTTTCCCGGGGGACGGAGGAGTCCGTTCGAGCCCGCTGGGAATTATCGGTTGTCGGAGAATCGGGTCAAGGTGATTTGCCGATATGCTCGGCCACGAACCGAATCACTTCATCTTTCACCACCTGACTGATGTCGACGTGGCGGAAGTAGTGGTCGGTGTCGAGCCACACTTTCTTGGCCGAGGGTCCGGCAGCCTGATGCAAGGCCGTACTGAACGGCAGCGGTACCAGTTGATCGCGTTTGACGTTGAGCAGCAGTAATGGCCGAGGTTCAATCAGCCGAACGTGGTCGACCGGATCGAGCGATTTCTTGCGAACGGAAATGTCCCTCCCCATTCCCGAAAGGATTCCGAGAAAGCGGCCGCCTCCGACCAGTGACACGACGACTCGGATTCGCGGATCGTGCGCCGTATAGACGATTCCGGTAATCGCGCCCCAACTGATCCCCACGTAGGCGATTCGCTCGGGATCGACGTTGTCGAGCGAACAGAGATAGTCGACGGCTCGAGCGTAGTCGGCCAGATAGTGAGTGAACCGGTCTCGGTCGACCAGGCCCAGCTTCGGCTCCTGGTCGCGCGGACCGCGCCGCTCGCCCCGGCCCGGCGAATCGATGGTCAGCACGACGAAACCGGCCTCCGCAAACAACCGTCCGATCAACACGATGTAGTCCGTCTTCTTGTGCCCCCCTGAACCGTATTGCAGCAGGACCGCCGGCATCCGGCCGCTTCGGCCACGAGGCGTGTACAGCAAGCCGGGAACGCGATCGTGTTTGGCTCCGTCGAATTCGACTCGGTCGACCGTGCAATGCTCCGTCTGTTCGACCCGTTGGAGCTTGGCGTGAAGCGGAGCGTCGCTGTGAAACGCGTAGGGGCGGTCAGGCTTGACCCAGGCCGCTTCGACGACGGTGCGAGCCCCTTCGGGAGCGGCCGGCGCAAAAGGGTCGGACAGGTCGGCCCTCATCGGATCGTCGGCTGGCACCCCGCCGCCGGTGACCATCAAAACAAGCAGGGGGCCGAGCAGTTGCCAACGGAAGGTGCGCCAGCCGGTTCGAGGCGGCAGAGAAGGTATGGTGTACGACATTTGGGAACGCCTCGATAAGCAACGGTCATCGGATGGGCGAGAGTCCGCGAGTCCCCTCCCGCCGCTCGTCTACTGGCCACTATGATACCAAAAACAGTGCCACCGTCGCCACCCGCGCCCCATTCCAGCGCGAGTCGCCGGAGTCTTCCATGATCCTGATCATCGACAACTACGACTCGTTCACGTACAACCTCGTCCAGCGACTGGGGGAACTCGATGCGTCCCTCGACATGCGCGTCTATCGCAACGACCAGATCACACTGGAAGAGATCGCCCGACTTTCGCCGCGGCGAATGATTGTCTCACCCGGTCCCTGCACGCCGGCCGAAGCGGGAATCTCGGTGGCGGCCATTCGGCGGTTCGCAGGACATTTTCCGATTCTGGGAGTCTGCTTGGGACACCAGTCGATCGGTGAAGCCTTCGGGGCACGCATCGTGCGGGCCCGCCGGCTGATGCACGGCAAGACCGATCTGATCTACCACACCGGCCAAGGGTGGTTCGGCGATCTGCCCAGCCCGTTCGTGGCGACTCGGTACCATAGCCTGGTCATCGACCCCGATTCGCTGCCGCCGGAGCTGGAACTGACCGCCTGGAGTGAAGGGCCGCAAGGTCTACAAGAGATCATGGGTGTCCGCCACCGGGAGTTCCCGCTGGAAGGCTGGCAGTTTCACCCCGAGAGTTTTCTGACCGACGTCGGCCACCGTCTGCTGGCGCGGTTTCTGGAAACCGAGCCATCCTCGATTGGGAGTTGACCGGGATGGGCGAACTGATCGAAGTCGAGACGGCGTGGGAGCGCATCGACCACTGTCTGGCCGAGATCGTCACCGAGTCGGTCGAGGTCGACGTGCAGCGCGCGGTCTCGATGGTGCTGGCCTCCCCCGTCAACAGCGACGTCGATGTGCCGCCTTATCGCAAGGCACTGATGGACGGCTATGCGGTGCACGCCGACGACGTGGAGCCGGGCCGTGCGCTTCCGGTGGTGGACCGAATCTACGCGGGCGATCTGCCGTCGACTCCCTTGCAACGGGGAACCGCCGTGCGAATCATGACCGGAGCGCCGCTTCCTCAACACGCCGACGCCGTGATTCCCGTCGAACAGACCGACGGCGGCGAAGCGATGGTGACGTTTTCCGGCGCCGTCGCAGCCGGCGCCAATCTGATGGATACCGGCTATTGCATCGCCCGTGGAGAGACGATCCTGCCGGCCGGCCGAACCATCCAGGCTCACCAAGTCGGTCTATTGTGTGAAGTGGGAGCATCGCAGGTGCGTGTCGTTCGGCCGCCTCGAGTCGCCGTGCTGGCGACGGGAGACGAACTTGTGTCACCGACAGAATTGCCGGGACCGGGCCGGATCCGCAACACCAACGCTCCGCTCTTGGCGGCGCTGGCCGAACGGGATGGCGCTCATGCGACGCAACTGGGCGTGGCGTCCGATCAGGCCGAGGAACTGGGAGCCCGGATCCAACGCGGACTGCAGCACAACGTGCTGATCCTGTCAGGAGGAGTTTCCGCCGGCGAGCGCGATCTGGTTCCCTCCGCGTTGGAGGCGGCAGGAGTGCAGCAAGTGTTCCATGGCGTGCGGCTCAAGCCGGGCAAACCGGTCTGGTTTGGTTGGCGCGGCGGTTCCCATGCGACACTGGTGTTCGGCTTGCCGGGCAACCCGATGAGCTCACTCGTTTGCTACGAGTTGTTTGTGCGGCGGGCGGTCGACCGGCTGTGCGGACAGGGCGTGGTGGACCGCTGGGAAGAGCGAATCGTGGCCGAGGATTTCGCCTATCGCGGAAGTCGGCGGACGTTCCATCCGGCTCGACTGGTCGGCCCCGACCAGGTCCAATTGCTGCCGTGGAAGGGTTCCGTCGACCAGCGCGTGCTGACCCAGACCGATGCGCTGGTCGACCTGACCGAGGGGAGCGGTGTCGCCGAGGGAGCGGTCGTGCGGGTCTACCGCTTTTAGCGCGGCATGCGACAACCGCGGCCATGCAGACGCCTTGGTTGGTTGTCACACGTGAAGGAGCCGAATGTGGCCGATCGAGCCAAACGTGATCGAAAACGGCACCGGACGGAGCACATGGACGCCGAAGTCGGAACAAGCACTTCCTCGTCCTCTTCGACCTGGAGGCAGTTCGACCTGCCGATCGTCCTGAGCCTGTTCTCTCTGTGGGCCGCCCTGCCGCCGCTGAATTGGTGGCCTCTGGCCTGGTTGTTTCCGCTTCCGTGGATCTTGATTGTTCGCCCGCCCCGCCTTCCCGCCAGGCGGCCCTATCTGAGGATCTGGCTGTGGGGCGGCCTGTACTGGATCGCCGTACTGCAGGGCGTCCGCCTGGCGCACTGGGCCAACTACTTCGGCCTCATCGGACTGGGGCTCTACTTCGGTGCCTTTTGGCCGCTGTTCGCCGGCATGGCTCGAGCCCTCCATCACCGATTGCGCGTCCCTCTGCCCCTGGCCGCCAGCGGGGCCTGGGTAGGGGCGGAGTGGCTGCGAGGCCAGGGGCCGGTCGGCTTTTCCGGAGCCGCGTTGGGCCATACCCAAGTCCATTGGACCGCGATCATTCAAGTCGCCGATCTGGCCGGGGCGAGTCTGGTGAGCTGGATGGTAGTGACGATACCGCTCTGTGCGGCGGCACCATGCTGGGGCGCCTCCGGTCGGCGAAGGATCGGCTGGATCGCCGCGGGAGTGGTCCTGACCACCGCACTGCTCGGTTACGGTTACCGCCACCAGAACCGATTCGCCGCAACGTCCGCGGATACTCCCGGCTTGCGCGTCGCCCTGATTCAGGGGAGTATCGACACGGATTTCGGCGCGGATCCCCATCGACCTCAACGGATGATGCGTCAATACAGCGAGCTGACTTACCAAGCGATGAGGAAACACGACTCGATTGATCTGGTGGTCTGGCCCGAGTCGATGTTCCCGCTGGATGCGGTTGTTTTGGAAAGCGATTCGGCAACGCTGGCGGGACAGTACGCCCGCGAAGATCTGCTGGCAGCGCAAGCTCAGTTTCGTCGCACGGTGCGAGATTTGGTACGAGGGCTCAACCGGGTGCCCGGCCCCTCAGGGAAAGTCGACGGTCAAACGTGGCTGGTGCTGGGGGCGATTGTATGGCACTTCGACGACCACGGATCGAAGCGGTACAACTCGGCCCTGCTGTTCGATCCGGACGGCAACTTGCGGGCTCGTTACGACAAGATGCACCCGGTGCTGTTTGGAGAGTACATCCCACTGGGAGAAACATTTCCTTGGCTCTACCGGCTGACACCGATGAGCAACGGGCTGACGGCCGGCAAGAGTCCTGTCAGCTTCGCGGTCAAAGGAGTCCGACTTGCACCGAGCATCTGCTTCGAATCGATCGTGCCGGCTCTGATTCGAGAACAGGTCAACGAGCTGGTCCGGCGAGGCGAACCGCCGCAGGCGCTGCTCAATATCACCAACGACGGCTGGTTTTGGGGCTCGAGCATTCTCGACCTGCAACTCCATGCGGCCGTGTTCCGCGCCGTCGAAAACCGACGCCCCTTGCTGATCGCGGCCAATACCGGACTCTCGGCGTGGATCAAGAGGAACGGGGCGATCGTCGCCCGAGGGCCTCGCCACGATACCGGTATCCTGCTGGCCACGCTGCCGGCGACGCCTTCCCCGCCGGTGGCCGGCCAGTCGTTTCCGCCTCGCACGGTCTACGAGATCGTGGGGGACTGGCCGTGGATCGGCTGTCTGGTCGCGGGAGTGTGCGGCCTGGCAGTAGTCCGCTTAGATGGAATCAGGTGGCCCACAATAGGGAATCCCGGCAATCGTTCAATCTGACTATCCCGCGCAACCGTCAATCTTTCCGGAAATCGTTGACACTCGCTGGCGGCCGTATCTATACTGACCAGTCTCGCCGATTCCGTTGCTAGAGCATGGCAGCCTTCGATACCGGGCGATCGCCCGGTGCCTGCGGAATGTCGGGAATCGTTTGCAGAACAGCCGGTTGGGAATTAGGCTGGACTGAGAGAGCCACCGCATCAGCGCGGGCGGAATCACAGCAGCCCTGTTTCGACGTTTCTGAATCACTGGCAAGGGAACCAGCGGTATGACGCTCCTCGGCAAGATCATTTCGGTCGCCATCTTCGTCCTCAGTGGCATCTTTTTGGCTTTCGCGGCCATTGTCTTCGCAACTCATACGGACTGGCAGAAGAAGGCTACGGAACTGGAGCAGCAGCTCACTCAACAACGGAAAGTGAATTCCGATCTCCGGGAATCGCGTCAACGGCTGATGGACAATCTGGCCATCGAGCAGGCGGCTCGGCGAGCTGCCTTGGCCAGTTTGCAAGTCAAACTCACCCAGTTGTCTCAGCAACTCGAAGATCGAACCAACAGCCTGGCCGATGCTCAGCAGCAAGCCAAAGACGCGACCGTGGCCACCAAGACCGCCCAGCAGCTACTTGCCGGCCTGACGCAGGAAGTGAATCAACTCCGGGGTGATGTGAAGAAAGCGCAACAGTCGCTCGACGAAAAGATGATCCAGCTCGTGGCGACCACCGACGAAGTCAATCAGGCTCGGCGTTTGCACGCCGAATTGACCGAACGCCAATTGCAACTGGCCAATCAGGTCGCCGGCTACGAGAATATTCTGCGAAAACTGGGGGTGCGATTCGAATCGCGCGGAGACGGAACCGTGGTCTCGGACGTGAATCAACTGCCGCCCGATTTGAAGGGCTATGTGATCGCGATCAGCGATTCGAATCTGGTGGAAATTTCGATCGGTTCGGACGACGGTATGAAGGTCGGCGACAAGCTCGACGTCTATCGCGACAGCTCGTATCTCGGTCGCGTGGTGGTCCGCAAGACCGACGTCGATCGTTCGGTCGCCGAGATCATTCCCGAATTCCGCAAAGGTATTATCAGGAAGGGTGACCGTGTCGCAACCAATCTCCAGTGAACCGCTTGGCAGCCCGGAAGTCGAAGCCGGATTGGCGCCCGCGTCCGCCCCGACAAAAAAGCGGAGCATCGACGTCTACACGGTGATGCTGTGCTCCTCCTTGGTGGCACTGATGACGGGCTGCATCCTGCTCTACTTGGAACTCCAGCGCTGCCGGTGGTAAGTCCGTCACACCGGATACCTCGCCATGACACAAGTCGGTCACTGACGGCCGTGGCATCGGCCCGCGCGGGTCAGCGACCCGGCAGGATCATCATCCGCACGACTCGTGGCGCCCGCTTGTCGCTACCTGATTCCGGTTGCAGCATCACGCGCGCTCCCGCCGCCAGGCTCTTTCGGTCGGTCCGCTCCGGCCGCCCCTCGCCGCGCCGCATGATCCTGGTCTGATCGGTGACGGTGAAGACTCGAGTCTCTCCGCCTCGCGTGCGCACCGTGAGTTTCCCCGTCTCGCCGTCGAATCGCCGGACCACGCCCATGATCCGACCGGCTCGACCACGATTGCCCCGAAACGGCGGGCCACCACGCCCGGCCATCGGACCGCCTCGCATCGACTCCCCACGTCTCATGACCCGCCCGCCGTCACGGTCCCACTCCAGCTTGACGTGGTACGTATGCGTGAACGGTTTGCACCAACCGTCGGTGCCGTGGCAGGCGAAATAGCGCACCACCACCTGGAAACTCCCTTTGCCTGGGCCTCCTTTCGGAGTGACCTGTAGCAGGAATTCGCGAGGCGCCGAGTCGGTTTCGGCCTCCAGCTTCGGCCCCGTCCCCTTGGCCGGTTCGATTTGAACGTTCTGCTGATCGGATATTGCGAATTCGAACGGACCGGCCAGGTTGTTCCAGTGGACGTGGTAGAGGGGATCGAATCGAAAACCGAGATAGATCTTTCCCGGACTTCCCTCGAGTACCGCCGGTTCGGCTTCGGCACGGAGCTTGGCATAGTAGGGCTCGGTGGAAAGGCTCGTCCGGACCTGAAGCGGTCGCAGGTTGGCCGGCAATTCCAGCTTGGCGATCGGTGCATCCTGGCGGGATGGGCGGAAGTACGGTTTGATTTGCAGATCCTCGACCTTGGTCGGACGCTCGACAGCCCCGACAAGTTTCTCCAGGTCTTTGCGCAGTTCGTCCGGTCGACTCCAGACTCGCCGCACCACCACGCGGCCCTGCGGGTCGATGATGAACTCGGAGTTGGGAGCATTCCCCAGTGCGTGCAGGGCATTGTTCTTCATCGTGTCGCACAACCAGGGGATCTGCGAACCGAGTTTCGCTTTGGCTTCGGCGATGTGAAGCAGCCGCTCTTCCAAGCTGACCGGTTGCACGTAACCGTTGGTTTCGGGATGAGCCAGCGCTTTGTAGATGAAATAAAACCGGACACCCTTGGGGCTGTAGTCGCGGTACACCGTCTCCAAACTGGGGACGTTTCGGAGAAAAGGCGGTCACGTGAGACAGCCGAAGACCAGCACCGTGTAGTGCCCCTTGAGCTGCCGAAGCGGAAACCGTTTTCCTTCGGAATCGAACAGCGTGACGTCGGGCAGCCGGTCTCCGACCGCCGGCGAGGTCGACTCGAAGCGCTGCTGCAGTTGACGCCGCATGGCGCCGGGACCCGACGGCTGCCCCCAAAGGGTGGTCGCCGAGAGGATCAGGCAAAAAGCGGGCAGGATTCGGCAAAGCGGCATTGTAAGTCCTCTAGTCTTTCTGTGGGAGAAACTGCCTACCCCACCAGCCGACCCTGAAAAACCGGCGCCGACGAACCGCGCTGCGGTTTTGGCCGGCTTGGGTTGCTCCTCCGCCCGCGCCACGACGGCGAGCGGCACGGGGCAAGCTCCGGCCCCGGGAGACCGTGATCGGGTATTCGGTCACGTAGCCTTAAACCCGCGGGGCCTCGTGAAGTTCCGCCACCTGGGGGCCGCCGAGGACAGGTGCCCTTCCCCCTGCCGTCGAGGCAACCGATCGGGCACGCGGCGCAGGGGCGATCCGATCTCCGTCTCCAGACGTAACCCGTTGTTTTTCAACGTGTTGTGAGCACCGCGTCTGCGGCGCTGACGGCTTGTGAGCCGACAGTAAAACGGCTAGATTAGACGGTTTGAAAATCGACCCGGATTCGCGACGCGCCAGTTGGAAAGGAGCGCCCCTTGGCGGAGACAAAAGAGCCGACAGGCGACCAGCCGGAGGAGGGGAACTACCCTGGTCACATTATCGATCTGCCGATCGAGGAAGAGCTGAAGCAGAGCTATCTGACGTACGCGATGAGCGTGATCGTCAGCCGAGCCCTGCCTGACGCCCGGGACGGACTCAAGCCGTCTCAGCGCCGCATCCTGGTGGCGATGAACGACTTGAACTTGGGTCCCGGATCCCATCGCGTCAAGTGTGCCAAGATCTCGGGCGACACCAGCGGCAACTACCATCCCCACGGCGAGGCCGTCATCTACCCCACGCTGGTCCGCATGGCCCAGGAATGGAACATGCGGTACACGCTGATCGACAAGCAGGGGAACTTCGGGTCGATCGCCGGTCTTCCCGCGGCGGCCATGCGGTACACGGAGGCCCGGTTGTCGGCTCCGGCGGCGATGATGCTGGAGGACCTCAAGCTCGACACGGTCGACTTCGTCCCCACCTATGACGAGTCGCGCACTGAGCCGACCGTATTGCCGTCGAAGTTCCCCAACTTGTTGGTCAACGGCGCCAGCGGGATTGCCGTGGGAATGGCGACCTCGATCCCGCCTCACAACCTGCGCGAGATCTGCGATGCTCTGATCCGCGTGATCGACGATCCGCACGTCTCGATCGACGAGCTACTCGACATCGTCCCCGGTCCCGACTTTCCCACCGGCGGCATCATCTGCGGCCGGTCGGGCATTCGTCGAGGCTACCACACGGGACGCAGCACGATCGTGGTACGGGCTCGCGCGAAGATCGAAGAACACAAGAAGGGTCGCTATCGCATCATCGTCACCGAGATTCCCTACCAGCAGTTCCGCGACCGGGTCGTGCAGAAAATCGCCGACCTGGCCAACAGCGGCCGGATCAAGGGAATCGCCGACATTCGCGACGAGAGCGACTTGAAGGAGCCGGTACGGATCGTGGTCGACGTCAAACGAGACGCCGACCCGGAGATCGTGCTCAATCAACTCTACCAGTTCTCGCCACTGCAGGACTCGTTCTCGTTGATCTTCCTGGCTCTGGTTGACGGGAAGCCTCGCGAGCTGTCCTTCAAGGCCCTGTTGGAAGAGTTCATCCGTCACCGGCTCAACGTGATCCGCCGCCGAACCGAGTTCCTGTTGGCGCGAGCCAGGAAGCGGAAGCACACCGTCGAGGGACTGCTGCTGGCACTGGCCGACATCGACGCGGTGATCAAGACGATCCGCAGTTCGGCAACGCAGGCGGAAGCCAAGCAGAGGTTGATGGAACTGCCGTTCCCCGCAGCCATGTTGCAGCGAGCCATCGGTGATCAGGCGTTCGAGATGTTCCAGCAGGAGCGTGGCGCAGCGGAGACTTATTCACTGACTCCGGTGCAAGCCGACGCCATCTTGCGGATGACGCTGGGCCAACTGGTCAACCTCGAACAAGAAAAACTCAGCGGCGAACACGCGAAACTCCTGGAGGAAATCCGGGAGCACGTGCGGATCTTGTCCGACGAGCAGAACATCCTGGACATCATCAAGAGCGACCTGCAGGAGATCCGGCGGCGTTTCGGCGATGATCGGCGTACCGAAATCAGTGGAGAAGAGCTGGGCAACATCGATCTGGAGGATTTGATCACCGAAGAGCAGATGGTGGTGTCGATCAGCCATCGCGGCTACATCAAGCGGACGCCCACCAGTACGTATCGAGCTCAGCGTCGAGGCGGCAAGGGTATCAAAGGTGCCGCGATGGACGAGGAGGATCCTATCGAGCATTTGTTCGTGGCCAGCACGCACGCCTATCTCCTCTTTTTCACCAGCCGCGGCCGAGTGCATTGGCGCAAAGTATACGAGTTGCCCCAACTGAGTCGCGAGAGCAAGGGCCGCGCGATCGTCAATTTGTTGAATCTCGAGCCGGGCGAGTCGATCATGGACTGTCGGCCCGTGCGG
>JALSIV010000339.1 GCA_026989685.1 Pirellulaceae bacterium
GGCGACTCGCCCCAACGAACCGGGAGCCCTCGACTTCGTGCAAAACTGGCTGGCCTGGGGGGCCGGTCCTCGCGCGGCTCAGTACCTGGTTCTCGGAGCCAAATCGCGAGCCGTGTTGCATGGCCGATTCGCGGCCGGCTGCGACGACGTACGGGCACTGGCCCACGCTGTGCTGCGCCATCGCATCTTCACCAACTTCAACGCCGATGCGGAAGGCGTCCACGTCGATCAGGTTATCGATCGGCTCTTGGAAACGGTCCCGGAACCGACCTACGAGGAATCCGCCAAGGCATGAGAGGCGTCTCCTTCCGCTGCCTTGGCACTTTGCCGATTGGAAACGAAAGACTCGACGACCAGAGCCACCAGTACGCAGGCCAGGAAGAATTCCCAGAGGTCACCCACCTGCTGCGCTTGCCGAAGCGATGCCAGTATGTCCGTCGTATGGGACACGACGGTGACATGGTTCTGTCCGATGCGCCGTGTGAGTTCTTCCGGAGTGAGCAGCCGAAACACGGATTCGCCGGAGTCGGGGTTGATACTGAAGGCGAAATCGTGAGTCGTTCCCGCATCCGTGACACGCAAGTGATAGACGCCGACTTCGTGAGTCTGCTCGTACTGCGGCTGCTTGGCCCGGTCAGCGTGCGGCAAGTCGATACGCTGCCCGTCGGGGAGGCGCATCTGAGAGCGAGCTGTTGGCCTGGTAGCGCGAACCGGCATCGGCCACGGCGTCCCGGCCGTCCCATCGTTCTGCGACGTGCCGGTCCCCGCCAGATGAAACGTGAACTGAGCGACGAGCGGCAGGAAGATCGGTTTCACCGGCAAGTTGGTCCAATCCATGTGCATCGTCGTACCGAACCAGACGACCGAACCGGAACCGACCGGCCGCTGGGCGATCAGGGCATCTTCACCCACGCGAGCCAGTACGCGAGCTCCGTGCTGGGCCGGCTCTCGCAGCGGCAAGTATCGGCGGAGTAGCACCGACCGGTAGAGAGATGGGGGATCGGTGAGCGGTGCCAGCGCCGGATGGTCTTGGTCGAGCCAACCGATCGTCGGCACATCCTGAGCTTCTCCCGGCTGCTCACGAGCGGCGTCCAGAGGAGCCGGAAGGAGACCGCCACCGGCTTGCTCGTCCATGTTGTTGTAGGCTTCCGGCACGATCGAGTCGCCGGCGATCCAGAAGATGTGGCCCCCTTGTTGCACATAATCGCGAAGCGGACCCACCGACCGGATCGAATCGGCGGGCAAGTTGACGCAGAACACGATTGCATAGTCACTCAGCGATTTGCGAGTCAAGGCATCGATGGTCACGACGTCCACGTCCAATGCCCATCCGCTCGAGGCTACCTCCAGCGCCTCTTCCAAATAAAAGCTGTCGGCCAGGTAGGGAACTTCCTGACGTTCTTTCTGGACGACGGCCACGCGAATGCTCTTGGCCAGCACCAAAGCGAAATAGCGGCGGTCATCGAAGGCCTGCGCGTCGCCGGGGATAAGCCTCAGTTCACCGCGATGAACTCCGGCAGAGCGCAGGGTGAAGACAAACGGATGGCGCGTCGTCGCCCCGGGATCCAGTTGGAGAATAGGGCTGGTGGCTTGTCTCACGTTGTCCAAATAGAGCTCCACGTGCCGCACCTGTTTGACCGTCGAGGTGTTGACCACCTCCGCGGTCACCTTCATCGGCAGCCCGACCGCGTTCGCCGTCTTTTCCAAGGTCCACCCTCGAACGGCGACGTTGGGCACGACCGCCGTGTGGACGTCGACCACGATGATGGGAACGTCGCTGGACCGAGTCTTCTCTTGTTCGTTCGCCGCATCGTCTGCCGTGTTCCAGGACGCGGCTTGCATGTCAGTAAGGAGGTAGATCTCTTTGTTGGGGAGCCGGGACTTCTCGAGGATACGGTGAGCACGATCGAGTGCCGCCCGCAAGTCCGCTCGTTCCCAACTGACGCTGCATTCCCCCAACGCTTGCAGGATCACTTCATGGTTGGTGTAGAGAGTCTCGTCGATACCGAGTTGCGGCCCCCCGGTGGCGATGAGAGCCACGGCGTCTCCGGATTCGAGTTCGCCCAGCAGTTGTTCCGCGAACTGCGTCGCGCGGTCGAACCGCGATACCGATTCGATGATGGTACCCATGCTGGCCGAGTTGTCCAGCACAATCACGATCGCCTTTCGAGTCGTCGAGCCGAACGGGAGTGCCGAACGATGCAAGATCGGACGCGATAGGCCGACGGCGATCAGAGTGAACACGGCGACGCGCAGCAGCAACAGGAGCAGATCATGAATGTACTTGCGTTTGCGAGTCCGCTGCACGCTCACTTGCAGGAAACGGAGCGACCCGAACGGCACCACATCGGCCTGCTGGCGGTTGATCATGTGCAGCAGCACGGGAATGGCCGCAGCCACGGTGGCGAGCAGGAATAAGGGGGCGACGAACGTCATAGTCGACTCCGCTTGGCCAAATGCCGGGACAGCATGTAGTCGTACGGCACCGATGTATCGGTCATCACATATTCGGCACCCACATCGGCACACCCCTTACGAAAGATCTCGACGAACTCTTCGATCTGCCGGCGGTACTCGTCTCGCACATAGGCCGGATCGACCTGCAGCAACTCCCCGGTTTCCAGATCCTGGAAACGAACGGTCTCGCGAAACGGAAACTCGAGCTCCGCCTTGTCGAACACGTGAAACAGGATCAGTTCGTGATGGCGATGCCGGAAATGGTGCAGTGCTCGCAGGATCCCCTCGGGATCGTCGTACAAGTCACTGATCAGCACGATCAGCGACCGCTTCTTGTAGCGGTCGGCCAGCCGGTGCAGAGTGTCGGCGATCCGGGTCCCTTCGCCCGGTCGGTTGGGGCGATGGCGGTCGGAATGAGTCAGGCCTTCGAGTTGCCTCATCAACTCGCCCAGGTGCCGCGCGGACGAGCGGGCAGGCATGTCGATCCGGACCTGGGAGTCGAACACGGTCAGGCCGACAGCGTCCTGTTGGCGAGTCATCAGGTACGACAAGATGGCCGTGAGATAGGCGCCGTATTCGAATTTCGAGATGCCGGCATCGGTGCGGTAGTTCATCGAACCGGAAGCGTCGAGCAGGACACGGGCGCGCAGATTGGTTTCCTCTTCGTACTGGCGGATGTAAAGACGATCGGTGCGGGCGAGCGTGCGCCAGTCGAGGTGCCGTGGATTGTCGCCCGGCGAATACTCTCGGTGATCGGCGAACTCGACGCTGAATCCCTTGTAGGGACTGGCGTGCAAGCCGGTAATGAACCCTTCGACGACGCCGCGAGCCACCAACGTCATGTTGCGGACTCGAGCCAGCGCTGCCGGCTCGAGAAACCGATAACCGTACGACCGTTTCGATCGAGTCGATCCGCTCATCGCAGTTGATACCTCCGGCGCAGCACCCACTCGGCCGTGACGACGGCCACGAACAACAGCCAGAACAGCGATGGCGAAAAAAGAGGCAACTCGAGCGTGACCAGCCGTTTGCGCTGGCGACGCCGCAGGCCGTCCATGAGCCGGTCGGCGGTGGCGATGTGGCTGTATCGTCCACCGGATGCTGTTGCAATCGCTGCCAGTGTTTTTTCATCCAGGTCGACGCGATCGAACTCGAGGTTGGGTCTTCCCACTTCAATCGTCACCGGCTCGGCTTCCAGCCGTTTCTGTTCCAGTTCGGCGAAAACGCGAATCTCGTAACGGCCGGCCGGCAACGTATCGAACGAGTACTGGTAGTGGCCGGCCGGTCCGGGGACCAGCGCGAGGGATACTCGTTTCGAGCGGACTTTGGAGAGCGGGATGCGGGCGGAAACGTTGGCCTGGTTGCTTCCTTCACCCTTGTCATTGCGGACCAGCGCCGAAAGGACAACCGGTGTTCCCGGCTCGTAGTAGGTCTTGTCCGTATGGACCGTCAGACTGGCGGCCGTATCGACGGGAGCGGCGCGCCCCGCCAGCCAGCGCACGGTCTGTCCCCAGAATCGCAAGAATGGTGAATCCTGGTCCAGCGCACGGAGTGCCTGATGCCAGACGCGCGTCGTGTCGCCGGTAAAGACGGCGGTTCGCCCCTTCCCGAACGACTGTACCGCCAGCACCGGCATGTCGTTGCCGCGGTCGTCCTTTTCCAAAGAGCACACCGCCAGGACGGAGGCCCCCGGTTTCGGGCCGCGGACCCGCACGCAACCGCGCAAGGGTGGCAGCGTCTGTTCCGCCTCCTTTTCCGTGCCCGAAGGAAAGAAACGCGTGATGTTGGCGAAGATAGGATGCCGTAGCCCTTCGTCGGTCAAACGTGGCACAAACCGATCCGTCACCTGGCCGATTTCACGATTCCCGACCATTACCGGCAGCAGATCTTCCATGGCCGAACCGCCATAGCCTCCCGGGCCCAGCGAGTGGTAGCCCCCCATCATCAGCAGGCCTGCGCCTTCGGAAACCCGCTGCCGGATTTGCTCGAGCTGCCGGTCCGACAGATAACTACGATCGAGGTCTCCCATCAAAAAGACGTCGAACTTGCGAAACGTCTCCCTATCCGAGGGAATGCCCGACAAGCTCATCCCTTCGATGTTGGATCTTTGCGTAAAGACGTTGGGGCGGGTCTGCACCAGCGCGCAGTACTCGATATTCGGATCCTTGGCCAAGAACATGCCGGTAATCGCTCCGTATTCCGGCCGCAACGTTCCCTCGACATAGAGCACGCGAATCCGCGCATCGACCACCAGCGACGTGGCTTGCCTCCGGTTGTTCTGAGCGATCTTCTCCCCTTTGGCGACGGGGACGCGCACCGTGTAGGTGTGGACGCCCTTTTCTTGCGGCACGAATTCCAGGGCCACGGTTTGTGGTCCCGCGGCGCCGTCGAGCGTGACGGACTGAGACGCCACAGGCTTGCCGTCTTCCTCCAGTACGACGTCGACGACATGCCCGGCCAGTCCGGCGGCATCGATTCCCGCCGTAATGCGGACTCGGTTCGACTTGGTGAGTTGTTCCGGACACTCGAACTGGCTCACGCGGATATCCCGAAACGTGGCGCTGTTGTGCAGGCTGCTTCCCGTTCCGACGGTGAAGATGGTGGTTCCCGCCTTGGCCGCGGTCTCGTGCGGTGCGCCGGCCGAGTTGTGGACGCCGTCGGAAACCAGCACGACCGCTTCGATCCGAGCACGCTCGGCCTGCCGGGTAGCCGAGTCGATGGCCACGGTCAGCGAAGTGGCCCGTCCTTCCGGTTTGCGGCTCAGCGCCTCGGGGCTTTCGACCGCCGTCGCCGTGTCGGAGAACTCGACCAGCCGCAGGTCGAAGTCGTCCCGCAGCGTTCCCCACCATCGGATCAGGTGCCGCCGTGCCTGATCGTATCGGCTGGTGTTGGATGCATCGTCGACCACACTCATCGAGGAAGAGGCATCGACCAGAAACACCACGGTTTTCCGCTGGTGGGTCCAACGCTGCACACGGAGCAGAGGGCGAAACAGCAATAGCACTACCAGCAAAACGGCAATCACTCGCAGTCCCAGTAAGATCCTCGCCTGCCGTCGCGGAATATGTTTCCAGGCTCGCCGATAGGCCAGAGCGACGAGCAACCACGCCACGGTCAGCACGGCGAACAGCGTCACCACGTGATAACCGTGTTGCAACGTGATGTCGATCATGAAGGTGAACCGTCCGTTTGGGTCGGCTCCTTCTGCCTCTCCTTCGCTTTCGCCTCCTGCAAAGCCCGATACCCCAACTCCACCTTGCGTACGTAGACCAGTTCCTTCAGCGATGTGCCGACAGGTCCCTTGTCGCGCTTGTGCAAGATGAAACGCGCAGCTTTTTTGTGAGGATCCGACTGGACGTAGATGGGAGCCGACAACGGACCCCGAATGGTGCGTCCGTCTCGGAGCGTGATCGTGTGGACGTAAATCCGCGCCGGATAACTTCTGCCTGTGTAGACCTTGCGATCGTTGGCAGCCTCTCGGAACCGCCACTCCTTCTCCAGCCACTCTTTCTCGACGTGGCACTCGATTCGCTCAATCACTCGGAGCGGTACATCGCGGTTCCGTTTCAATTGCGAGTCGTAGATGCGCAGTCGGGCATCCCGAGTCAGATAGATCGACCCGGCGAGGATCGAGCCGTCGGACAACTCGACATAGCCGGGTTCCGCATCTTCGCGCTGGGCAGGTCTCGCACCGAAGGGATTGAGGGCGGGGGGCTCGTCGGCTCGGCCGACGGGTCGCAGCAGCGCGACCAGTCCGATGATCGTTGCCACGTTCGCCGATCGCATGGCTTGCACCATTGTGCACCTCGGATGTCCGGTTTGGACCGTCCCGAAGAAGTCCCCGTTTCCCGCCTACCGTTCCATTATTCTTCATAACGAACCGGGTGGGAAGTTTGGAGTCGAGTTTTTGGCGGCCAGCCGAGTGGAATGAGGCGATTCGCCATTCCACGGATACCCAATCGTGTCTCAATAGTTTATAATGGGAGGGCGCGGGTTCGACGAAGTTGCGGGGGCTGGGAGGTGTCAACATGTCTGGGTCACGTCGCGAGCGAGCCGGAAACGAGTTGTCCCGCCGTCAGTTTGGTCGCTGCATGTCCGCCGGCTTGGCTGCCGGTTCGGCTGTCGGTTCCGGCTGGGGGCTACCCTCACTGCTGGCCGCCGATCGGAACTCGGGGCCGATCGACTGTGGGCCGCCACCCAAGGCGAAGCCCCAACATCGCACCGGAGGGGAATCGTTTCCGCCGCTCCCTTTGCCGGTCACTCCTCTTCGGCGCACGGAAAAGAAGCGTCCACCCGCCCCTCCCGCCCTGGTCGGCAAGATGGCGATGGGGCCGATCCGCTGGATCACTCGAGGCGGCAAGCGGGTGCAATACCGCGATTGGATGAGTGATCCGTCGGACGTGCGCACGTTGCTCGAGTGGACCAATCAAAAACTGGGGATTCACTACCGCAGTGTGGAATCCGATTTCGAGCATTTCTCGTATGATCCTCGCGAACTTCCGGCTTTGCTGTTTGCCGGCCACAATTTGTTTTCGCTGGGTGACGAAGTGCGTCAGAAGCTGGCTCGTTACGTACTCGACGGCGGCACGATCATTGGAGATGCCTGCTGCGGATGGAAGGACTTCGACGAGGCTTTCCGCCGCGAAATGGAGGCGGTCTTTCCGGGGAGACCGCTGAGAAAACTCACACCCGACGATCCGCTATTCGCCTCGTATTACAAGTTGGGAGATTTTCAATACCAAGCGGCCGATGGGCGGAGATACGTGGAGGAGCCTTGTTTGGAAGGGATCACCATCGGGTGCCGGTTGGGGGTGGTCTATTCGCCGGTCGATTTGACGTGCGGTTGGGATGGCCACGATCATCCCCGGGGCACGCGAGTCGTCGTCGATCAGGCTCGGCAGATCGGAGCCAACTACATCACTTACCTGCTCGGCAACTTCCAACTCGGCCGATTTCTCAGCACCACCAAGATCTACCACGAAGCGCAAGCGCCCACTCGCGACGATTTCGTGTTCGCTCAGTTGACGCACGAAGGGGACTGGGACCCGGACCCGAGCGCCGTCCACAATCTGCTCAAATTTGTTCGTGACCACTCGACGTTGGAAGTCAAGTTCAAGCGAGTCCACGTGCAGTTGAAGGATCCCCGTGCCGCCGGGTACCCGCTGCTGTACATGACGGGGCATGATGAGTTCCGCTGGGACGAAGAAGAAGCGACTCGGCTACGGAAATATCTGCAGGCGGGCGGCATGCTGATTGCCGATGCGTGCTGTGGTCGGCTGGCCTTCGACACGGCCTTCCGGCGGGAGATTTCCAAAGTGCTTCCGGGGAGCCAGTTGGAAACGCTGCCGGCCGATCATCCGATCTATCATCTGCATTTCGACAAGAATCAGGTCGAATATACGCCTCGGACTCGTGAGGACTTCGGCCAACTCAGTGCTCCCAGTTTGGAAGCGATCTCGATCGACGGAAAACTGGCTGTGGTTTACAGCCGTTTCGATTTAGGGAACGGTTGGGAACAATTCCCGCATCCCTATAGCTACGGTTACGGCGACCAGGACGCCCTCGAATTGGGAACCAATTTGTTGGTTTACGCGGTGACCCACTAGAGAGAAGCCTTCGGCGTGGGAATCGCGGCCACGGAGACGGCCGTGACGGCCGATGGTCGTTCGGGAGGCGCGGACGAGGCAGACGGTCGTGGTGAGGCAGCGCGCGAGCCCGATTGGGTGCCAAAGATGGGAACGCGGTCATGAGCAGTGCAGAGCGGACGATCGAACGCCTGGAAAGTGTTTCTCAGGCCTGGTGGCTGTTTTCCTTTTTGGCGCGAGTTGTCATCGCATTGACGACGGCACTCGCGCTGCTGCAGGCGGCCGTTCTGCTCGATGTCGTGTTCCGGCTTCCCGGAAGCGGTCTCTGGTTGTTGCTTGCCGGATGGGCCGCGTCGGTGGTCGGCCTGGTGGCCTGGGTCGTCGCCAGTGCGGTTCGCGGGCCCAGAAATGTCGATGCCGCGGCTCGGCGACTCGAACAGGCGGCGCCGCAACTCGGCAACGACCTGATCAATGTCGTGCAGTTGTCTCGCGAGGCTGAGCGGACGAGATCGAGATTCTATTACGCTGCCGTTGGCCAAGCACTCCGGCGCCTGGCCGAAGTGAGGTTGAGTCCGACCGCTACGTGTGAGACTCGCTGGGGGCGTTTCCGGCATGGGCTGCAAACCAGCCGGGATGTGCTGGAATGCCTGGCGGCGTTCCTGGTTGTCCTCGCAGTCGCCTACGGCCTTACCAGCTTCGTCCCGCGCTGGTCTTCGGCAACCTCGCGGCTGCTGCATCCCTGGTCCGATGTGCCGATGGTCGGATCGGTCGTCATCCGCGAAGTGACACCGGGAGATGCTCAAGTCGTCCTCGGCAGCGGGCTCGAAATCCGTGTCACGATCGACAATCCTCGAGGCCGGCGGCACCGCGCCTCGCTGCGGCTGGAGAGACCCAACGGCAGCAAAGAGACATTGGCGATGGTCTCCAACTCCGACAACACCGTCTATGTGGCGGCAATTCCCACAATACTGGAGAACTTCCGATATCGCGTCGAAGTGGGAGATTCCGAGTCTCCGCTGTTCGATATCAAGACCGTCGCCAGACCGGTCATCGAATCGGTCTCGGTCCGCTACGTGTTTCCTCGGTACCTGCAGATGAAGACGGCGACCGTTCAGCAGGAACACGGCGACCTCGAGGCTCCTCAGTTCACGACGGCTCACGTCGTGTTCCGCTCCGCGACGCCGCTGTCGCGAGGCTACATCGAGATCAACGGGAAGCAACTACCCGGAGCGGTCGGCGAGGACGGACGCTCCTTGAAGGTCCGCATGTTCCTCGAGGAAAACGCGAGCTACACCGTCCACCTTTTCAGCAAAGCCGGCCACACCGAATCGGCGCCGCGCGTCAATCAGGTTCGCGTCCAGCCCGATCGGCCCCCCGCGGTGCAATTGACCAAACCGGCCGGCGAGAGCAGTCTGGCCTTCTCGGCGCCGCTCACCGTCGCCTTGCGAGCGGGTGACGACCACGGCCTCGCTTCGGTTCGCATCGAGGTCAAACCCGGCGGAGAAAGCGGTGGCGGCGACGTGCGAGTCGCCAAGAGCTGGGATGAGCTGGCAGGGGATCGGCAGGCTTCTCTTTCCGCTTCGATTCCACTGGAGTTCCTTCGGCTCGAACCGGGCGGCGCCGTCCTGGTGCGGGCGGTTGCCGTCGACGGGCGCCGTTTCGGGCGGACCTACCAGCCGCAACAGACGGCGACTCCCTGGCATCGCGTGCAGCTTCTGGCGCCTCAGCAGCAGGCCGTCGAACAATTCGAACAGCTCGATCAGTTGCGAAACCGATTGTGGCACATTCTCCGCATCCAGATCGAGGCTCGAACGGCTCTCGCCTCGCTTCCCCCAGAGCACGCGGAGGCTCTCGCCGACGTGCCACCCATTCAGGCGAAGCAGCTCGCGGTGTTCCGGCTGGGAAACGAATTGGTGGACAGCTTGAAGCCGGACGCGGACCATGAGCGTGATATTCGCACGGTACTCAATAACCTGGTGCACGGTGCCATGACCGAGGCGGTGCGTCAGAGCAAAGAGCTGGC
>JALSIV010000340.1 GCA_026989685.1 Pirellulaceae bacterium
CTGCACGCCGGCGTTATTCACCAGAATATCGATTCGCCCGAATCGATCGATCGTTTCATGGCACAGCGTCTCGATCTGACCGACGTCGCGCAGATCGGCTCCGTGATGAATGGTTTCCACATCGAACCGCTCGGTGAACTCGCTCACGAGCCGCTCAGCCGTCGGGCGATCGACCAGACCGTGGAGCACGATGGCACACCCTTCGGCGGCCAGTGTTCGAGCGATTCCCAGTCCGATACCGCTGGTCGAGCCGGTGACCAGGGCCACGCGACCATGCAGTGCGCCGGGGGATCGGGAACGGGCGTCGGACATGGCGGCGGTGCGTTGTGGAGATGCAAGACAGGTACGTCACTCGACGCGTTCCAGTCTCCCGGCGAGCGACAACAGCGGCTTCCGGGATCGTAGCGATCACTGAAATCGATGACAAGTGGCAAACGTGGCAGGCCATGCGGGTCGGTCAACGTGAGACTCGCAGCCACTATCCGACTTAAATGATGCGTGACTTGCCAACCCGGCCGAAGGCGTTGTACTCGAAATGTTCGGCCACCGTGCCGTCCTGTTTGACCAGGTCGCGGGCCGTGCCACCGCCCACGAACCGCCCCGTGCCGTCCACGGCGACTTGTCGGGAGCCGGGAGCTGGGGGTTGGGGGGACGAGGCGGGATTCGCGGGCAAAGCCGAAAATGAAGTGCTTCTCTCAATCCAGTCCGGGAACTCTGAACGTTGCCGCGAACTTGTCCCGCGCGCTCTATTTCAACATCCGCGAACGATCACCTCCAAACGTACGATGCTGCAACCGGTAAGAAAGGTCGGAAACAATGACACCGTCTACCGTCGGCTCGGCATGCGCACAAGAAGATGAGTCGTGAGGAGTTTGACTGTCTTCCCAATGAGACTCTGGTCCGGATCGTGAAGGTGCGAGTCAACGTGCCTGGTTTTCGGGGGAAACAGTTCGAAGTCCTGACCATGTTGGTAGATGAGAACACGTACTCGGCCCAGGCCCTGAGCGATCTGTGTTTTCAGCGTTGGCGCGTGAAAACGTACTTGGACGAGATCAAGAACGGCCTCCATGTACGGATGCTCCGTTGCAAGACCCCCGAAATGCCGGCGGAGGAGCTCACCGTAGCCTTTTCGGCATACAATGCGGTTCGAACTCAGATGGCCCCGGGAGCGGAATGTTTCGGTATTCCACTCAACGAAAACAGCTTCACGCACACTCTCCACACGATGATGACGTTTGCCGAAGAACGCAGCTCCGAGGGGATCGCACTCAAGCTTGCTACCATTCTCCACACGCGAGTCGATTATCGCCCCGGGCGAAGCGAACCGCGTGCGGTGAAACGTGGTCCAAGTACGCCTACCCGCTTAAAGCAAGTACGCAAAGAGTTTGCGGTAACGTCACAGCCTTATCCGAGTGCCATTCGGACTGGGGGTTGGGGGGGTGGCGGGGTCGGCGCGTTCTCCTGAACGCGGCCGTTGCCGGTTGGCCTCGCTGGTCGATCGGCCGGCGCGATCCGCTTCAACTTCCTTCCGTGCTCGTGCTCGTCATCGTGCTCGTCGTCGTCATCGTGAAGTGGAAAGGCGTCGAGGTGCCGATGACCATGTCGCCGTCGATTACGATCACGAGCACCGCTGCGCTGAGCACGAGGGCTGGGGAGGAGGCGGGGTTGGCGGTTTCGC
>JALSIV010000341.1 GCA_026989685.1 Pirellulaceae bacterium
CCCGTTCCTTCATTCGATCCACCGGCCAAGACCGCCCCCCAGTCTCCGATCGCCAAGCAGAGTCCGGTTCATCAGTGGGACTTCCGCACGGGCATGGAGGCGTTCGCCGTTCGCCGCGGACTGCCTCGAGCGGAAGACTTCGTTCCCGACTTGGCCGGGCAACTGGCCGGCTATGTGCGCGGCTCTCGCTCGATCTGGCGGGGTGCCGGCATCGAAGCTCTGCTACTCGACGGAAGCACCTACGTGGAACTCACGGATCGACTCGCCCCGCCCCCGTTCCCCAGTCGGGCGATCACGGCCGAAGCCTGGGTCTCTGTGGACGAGCCGATGAAGTGGGGCGGCATCGTCGGTGCCATCCGAGACAACGGCAGTGATGAACAAGGTTGGCTGCTCGGATTCCAAGAACGGTATTTCAGTTTCGCTGTTCGCAGCACCGACGGAAACGGCCGGTTGACGTATCTGAAGGCATCTCGACCGTTTCAAACCGGCCGGTGGTATCATGTCGTCGGCACGTACGACGGGAAAACCCAGCGGCTGTTTGTCAACGGCCGGTTGCTTGGCGAGTCGAAAACGCAGCAGGGTTCGATCCAGTATCCTCCCAGCGGCTGGGCCACGATCGGATCCTATCGAGACGAGAACGAGGATTTTCGGCTGGCCGGCAAGATCGACCAGGTCGCCATCTTCAACCGGGCACTTTCACCGCAGGAAGTCAACGCCCGCTATCAGGCTCGCATCCAACTTTATCCTCGACCGGTCGAGTTGTCGGCGGGACCGTGGGTGGCTTTCCCTGCGCCCGGCGAAGCCATCATTGGTTGGGAAACCGATCAACCGACCGCCGGTCGCGTGCGAGTGATGCACGCCAACGGCAGCGTCGTGGTGCTGAAGGCGGAGACGGCCGGTCGTCGCCGGCAGGTATGGCTAAAGAATCTGGAGCCGTTCGCACAGGTCGAATACTCGATCGAAGTCCCCCGACGCGAGGGGACCGGCGTTGCCGGACCCTATCCGCTCGACTTGGCATTCAACTACCGCCTGCCGCCGGTGGACGCCGACGGCTATTCGCAAGAGGACGCGTCCTGGGCGCAGGCCATCCGATCGCAGACCGGTTTTCGCGGCGGATTGATCGCCGTCGTCGGCCTGTTGCCGGCGACGCGCTTGCCGGCACTGGCCGGTCATCCGCGCACCTATGTCAGACACATCGTCGATCACCGGGACCCGCAGCAGTCTTTCCGCGAGCAACTCGCGGGGATTCCCGGCTACGGCGTCCGCTTTTCGACGCGCACGCTTCCTCGCTCCGACTGGCACTGCTGGCCGCGAGACACGGTCAATCTGCTGCTGGTGACCGGCAGTGAGAAGCTGAATCACCGGGAGATCGACGAATTGCGCCACTGGGTCGAGCCGGGAGGCGTGCTGCTCCTGGGGGGAAGTAACGCATCCGTGTCACACGAGCCGCGATGGCGACGCATCGACGTGGGCTCGGAGACCTACTGGATGTGGAGGCGGCCGCTGCCCGAAGGAATCGGCGAGTGGAGCCATCTCTATTCCAGCGCCGACAACACCGGCTATACCGGCGAGACGCTGCAAGGAGCCCGCTCGGTGGACGATTTGCGGGCCCGCTGGATCGGTCTGCCCGGTCCGGGAGCGCAGGCCGACCGGACCGGTCGCAAGCCGTCTCCACTGGCCGTCAGCGGGCTGCTGTTCGTGCAGGGACTCAACCGCATCGTAGCGCTCGACGCCTACAACGGCACCATTCGCTGGGAGCTGGAGGTGCCCCACTGGGCGCGGTTCAACATGCCGCGCGACTGCGGAAACTGGTGCGCTGACAAGGAGTTCGTCTACTTGGCCGTCCGGGACCGCTGCTGGGTGATCGATCAGGCGACGGGCAAGCTTGTCCGCATGGATGCGGTGCAGCGGCCTCCCGATTCGAATCGACGTTTCGCCTGGGGGTATGTCGGCCGAGTCGGCGACGTGCTGCTGGGGACGACGGTCGCCGAGGATGCGGTGTTTCGCGAGTATTGGGGCGGATTCGGCTGGTATGATGCGAGGACGGGCGAACAGACGGCCAAAGTCTGCGCCGACCGGCTGTTCGCCCTGGATGCCCGGACGGGAGAATTGCGGTGGGAATACGATCGAGGGGTGATCATGCAGGCCTCGATCTCGGCTCGCGACGATCGGCTTTACTTCGTCGAATCGCTCAGTGAAGAAGTCAAGCAGAACTCGCTGCGCCGACTCAATGACGACCGCTTCTGGGAATCGCTGCGCATGGTCTGCCTCGAGCGGGACAGCGGCCGTCTGCTCTGGGAACGCACACTCGAATCGCCGCCGGGACGCGTCGCCTTTCTCATGTCGGTCGGTCCGAAGCAGGTCATCTCCGTGGCGTCCGACAACGGCTTGTTCCATGTCCGCACGTTCGACTCGCAGTCGGGCAAGCCGTTGTGGCAGGCGACGGCCGAGTGGCCGGGCGGGAAAGCCGGCGATCACGGCAAGGCTCTTTCGCGTCCCGCCATCGTGGGCGACCGCGTGTTCGTCCGTCCTTCCGTCTTTTCGCTCAGCGATGGCAAGAAGCTCCCAATGACTCTACCCTACGGCAAGTGTGGAACGTTTTCCTGCGCAACCGACATGTTCTTCTATCGTCATACCATCGTGTCGGCCTGGTCACCGGGCAGCGGGAAACTCAAGGGGTGGAACCGGCTTCGCCCCGATTGCTGGCTCAGCACGATTCCCACCTTGGGCATGGTCCTTTCACCGGAGGCCGGCGGCGGGTGCAGTTGCGGCTACTGGTACGAAGCGTCGTTGGGGTTTTCCCCCGTGGCCGGGCTGGCTCTTGGAGAGAGCGACTGACGGATGGTCCTTACGCGCGGCCTCGCGCCCCGACTCCTCACGCGCGCCCCGCGCTGCTACGGTAGGGGCGCGTTGAATGCGAATGGTAACCGGCGCGCAGCCACGCCTGCGCCGGCAACTGCCCCGACGATGCTCAAGGAGACGGTTCGATGACGGCCTTTCCCGACGTTTCCCCGATCGCCTATGAAGGTCCCGAGAGCGACAACCCGCTGGCGTTCCGATGGTACAACCCCGAAGAAGTGATTCTCGGCAAGACGATGCGCGACCATCTGCGATTCAGCGTCGTCTACTGGCACACCTTTCGGGGAACGGGAGCCGATCCGTTCGGCGCGCCGACGCTGCAGCGGCCGTGGGACGACGGCAGCGACTCGGTCGAGAATGCTCAGCGCCGCGTCCGCGTCGCCTTCGAGCTGATGGAGAAACTGGGAGCTCCCTACTTCGCCTTACACGATCGCGATATCGCTCCCGAGGGTGCGACGCTGGCCGAAGCCAATCGGCATCTGGACGCCGTGGTGCCGGTGATTCAAGAGGAGATGCAGCGCACCGGCATCAAGCTGCTGTGGGGAACGGCCAATCTGTTCAGCCACCCTCGCTATGTCCACGGCGCCGCCACGTCATGCGATGCCGACGTCTTCGCCTATGCGGCTTCGCAAGTCAAGAAGTGCATGGATGTCACGGTGGCTCTGGGAGGCGAAAACTACCTGTTCTGGGGTGGTCGCGAAGGCTACCAGAACTTGTGGAATACCGACATGAAGCGCGAGCTGGACCATCTGGCGCGGCTTCTGCACCTGGCTGTCGACTACGGCAAGCAAATCGGGTTTACGGGCAAGTTCTTCATCGAACCCAAGCCGAAGGAGCCGACCAAACACCAATACGATTCGGATGCGGCCGCTTGCATCAACTTTCTGCGAGCCTACGACTTGACCGAACCGTTCCGACTGAACATCGAAACCAACCACGCCACATTGGCCGGCCACGAGATGATGCACGAACTCGAGTATGCCGGCATGCAGGGTATGCTCGGTTCCATCGATGCCAATACGGGAGATTTGCTGCTCGGCTGGGACACCGACCAGTTTCCCACCAACGTCTATCTCACCACGCAGATCATGCTCACGATTCTCAAGTGGGGCGGCTTCCGCACGGGCGGCGTCAATTTCGACGCCAAGGTGCGGCGTGAAAGCTTCGAACCGATCGATCTGTTCTACGCTCACGTAGGAGGCATGGACGCTTTCGCCTTCGGTCTGCGCGTCGCTGCCGCAATGATCGAAGACGGAAAGCTCGGGGAATTCATCAAGAATCGTTACCGGAGCTGGGATAGCGGAATCGGTGCCCAGATCGAAAACGGTTCGATCGACTTGCCGGCACTGGAACAATACATGTTGGAAAAGGGCGAAGTCGATGCGCTCGCCAGCGGCCGCCAGGAGTATCTGGAAAACGTCGTCAACGATTACATCTTACGAACGGCGAGGCGGTAGAGGAGCGGTCGTCGTCCGGCCATCGATCATTCCGCCGGCCGCAGCTTTTTAAAGCCTGTGTAACTGTTTAGCCGTCTGGAGTTGGCAGGTCGTAAGAGCAACTGACGGCTGTGGTTATGGAAATCGTGCGTCTGCGGTAAGCGTGATGGATAGGGAATGTCCCAAGCGTAGTTGGCAGTTGCACTTACGACTCGCGGCAATCGGCGGGGCTACTTCATTCGGCTAAACTGTTACAAGCCTGTAACAAAACCCGCCGCGCCGCGTTCCGGCGTCGGGCGTGTTGCTTGCGGCAGGGCATTATGTGACAACCTCTTAAGCACTTCTTCCGTGGCATCTTCGATCGGCTGCCCGCCGGGATCGTAGCGGAAGTCGTCCGGCCGAATCGGCTCCTCGTGCGACAGCGCGAAGAACTCCAGGTCCATCAGACGCACGGTGCCGCTGTGTTCTTTGCGAAGCAGGGAGATGCGGTAGGGAAACAGCGGCAACACGCCGCCTCGCCCCAGCACCAACTCCACATGCGTGGGCAATGTCTCGGGAAATCCGCGAAGTTTGCCCGCCAGGACATTGTCGGCGATCTGGGGAAAGTGGCGCCGCAGGGCGGCCCGGTTCCAGCCACCCCGGACCACGTACACCGGCAGCTTCTCCCGACCGATCGTGCTGTTCTCGGGCGGCTGGAAGTCGAACTGCCAACGCAGACGGTCGAGGACGTCGGCCAGCCCGTTCGATAGGGCCAGAACGTCCAGCGGATAGGTCGGTTGCCTGTCCGATCGCCGAATTACTGCCAACTCGCGTTCCAAGAGCTTCCGGTCGACTCGCTGTAGTTTTTTTCCCGAAGGGAGTTCGCGACGAGTCCACACGAATCGACCGTCCCCCAGTTGCATAAAGTGAGCGGTTTCCCGGCCAACTTGCGTTCGCAGGTCAAAGCGGAAACGGAGCGACCGACCATCGAACCACTGGCGGTATTTTCCGACACTTGCCAGTTGCCGTCCAAACAGCTGGGTGCGTTGGCGCACTTGTCCGCTGACATTCTCGATTTGGGCCACCGCTTCAGCGGCCCGGGCCACCAGGGCGTTCCCATCTTCGAGGGCGGGGCCGGAAGCTGGAGAAGTGGCGCGGTTTGTAACGGGAGGATGCCGGTTCGCCGATCGAGCGTCGGACTTGAGTCGTCGGGCCACGTACGTGACGACGAGCGCCGCAGCCATCAGTGAGATGATAGGCAATTTGTGCTTCATGGCCGGGTTGTGTGGGATTTGCCAAAGAAACTTGTTCGACCAGGCCGAACATAAGCGACAGAGAAAGCACGACGGTCTTGCGGTATGGGAACGGACATTTTAGGCCGCTGCCATGCGGCGAGTCTACATCAATCCGTCGTGCGGCTGGCCCAATCCATTGACTTGCCGTTTGGAATCGGCCCGACCCGCCCCGGCGGCGTCAGGCATTGCGTAGGGGGGAACTCCATGAGACTCGTTCTATCACTGTTCGCGTTCTTGGCCGTGGCCGTTTTCGGCACGGTCGGGTGGTCGCAGCACCACAGTTACAACCTGCCCCCGGCCAACCGGCTGATGGAGCCGGGACCCGGTGTCGGAGGGCCTGGCCCAGGCGTATTGCCGCCCATTGTGCCGGCATTGCCGCAAACGGTCATTCCCGTCAGTCAACCCACCGTGCAGGTCCTCTTTTCCAAGCCGGAAGGGATGCACGTGCAATGGGATACCAGCGGTCAATTGACGTTCGATGCCGAGCCGGTCGTGGTTCCGGTCCGTCAGAACTTCGCGCAAGGCGGAATCTACCAGCTTAAGATCAGCCATATCGAAGGTCGTCCCGCGCTGGAACTCTATCCGACGCTCGAAGTCGGGCCGATCACCCCGCGCACCGAAGCCTATCTGGCTCACAATGCTCTGCCAGTCCAATTCACGCAGGAAGACCTCGACCAGGTCGCGGCCGGCAACTTCGTGACCAAAGTGATCTATCTGCCCGATCCCGAGTTTCAGGAAATGGCGCTGGCCGGAGTGGAAACGCTGGTCAGCACCCGCCTCGATCCGGGGGTGGACCCGATCATCGAAGCCGATCGCCGCGGCTCAATCATGGCCGTAGTCCGAGTCGGCAATAAGAACATCGAACTGGAAGGCCAGGCCGGCGCAGCGGCGATGGCGGGTCGAGGCGGCATGGCTGGGGCGGTGCCCGCCAGCTACGCCGCCTGCGCTCCCGGCGGAACCGGCCTGCCCGCCAGCTTTCCGCCCAACTATGTCGCGGGAGTGACCGCTCCCCAATACGGGATGCCCTACACCGGCACGCCCATCGGCTTGGTGGGACCGCCTCACCTTCCGCTGGGAGCTCCCGCCGGTTTGCAAAAGCATGTGATGCGCAACCACACGGCGATGAACATCCCGCAACCCACCAAGAAGTTCAAAGTTCACGTCCGGCAGCAGCCGGGGATGAGCTATCCCAAGCCGCCGAGCCGGATGTCGATTCGGGAGCAGACCATCTATCCGCCCATGCGATATGGTCAACCCTACTACGACAAGCTGCAACCGGTTCGATAAGAAACCGGCGCAAGACTCGTTGCTGCAAGTTAGGAAACCGGGCCATGCCAGTTGTTGTTCGCCAATGCTGTCTCCCCTGGCTGTGGGCAATCATGATGGTGGCCTCGATCGCCTCCGCCCAGTCGCCGCTGGGAAACACGCCAGTGCTGCAACTTCACCGTGCCGACATGCCGCCGGGAGCTGTAGGGCAAGGACAGCTCCTGCGCGGCGGGCCTCTTCCCGGTTACTTCCAACCGACTTCGATCCAGGCAGACGGCAAAGCTCGAGTGGCCATCT
>JALSIV010000342.1 GCA_026989685.1 Pirellulaceae bacterium
GTCCCACCGTGGGCCTCCTGCTCGGCAGAGTCTACCGACTGCGGGTCACGCATATCGCCGGCAAGCCAGGCGCCGAACTTTACCCCACCATCGAACTCGTCAATCGCCTCTATCCGCCTCGCGGCCTGGAACTCAAATTCCCGGTTCCCATCGTCCTTTCGCAAGAAGAAATGGAGATGGCGCTGCAGGGCTATTTTGTCACGCGAGTAGTCTACTTGGAAAACCCCAATGAAGCATTGCCGGTACGCGATGCCAAGGGCGATCAGCGCGTATTTCAAGTGGGACACGGCGAGGATCCGTTGCAAGCGGCCGACTTGCTGGGGAGGCCGATGGCCATTATTCGACTCGGGTCGCGCATTCCCACGCCGGAAGAAATCAACGCATTCGGCTATGGAGCACCGCCTTACCACGTACTTCCAACGCCGACCGAAAGAACCGCTGGAAGCCGTTCGGCAGAAGAAATAGAACGAGCAATCGAACGATCGGCCCGGGTTCCCCGTTGTCCTCTGCCGCCGTCAGCGCCTTTGCGACGTTAGGTGACGCCATGACTCGTTGCACCGGTCGGATCTGCCTCTCCCGTATTTCCCAACTGACGACAAGGACTTGGCAGATGGCTCGTCGATCGTTTCTCCGGCTCTCTGTGGGCCCTGTGCTGTTGGCCACCGCTTTCCTGGCCGGTTGCCAGTCCCCGGCTCCCCAGTGGACGGCTCACCACAGCACCGACGTCCCGCCGGCACCAGCGCCGGCCGCGCGTCCGCCCGCGATCGAACGGCCGTCGGTCGTGCCGGCCGTCGTCCCGGTCTCGCATCAAGAACCGTCGCCGTCACCGGACACTCCCCATCCACATGCGACTCTCAGCGACCAAGCCGGTGCCGCCCCGACTCGCTCGTCGCTCGAGTCTTCGCCCGCGACGGCGGGCGCCCCGGTGGTGCTCCCCTGCCCGACCTGTCCGCCAACGGCCGTTGCCAATCCGTCCTGGGGGCTGGACATGGCGGCTCGAGGCTCTGCCGGAAACCCGTGGCGACCTCCGGGCATCGTGGGACCGTGGCCTCGAGACGAATACATTTGCGATGGCGGTGATACGCCGCCGTCGGCAGGTGTTACGGCTCGTGGACGCGCCGTCGGCCTGACTCATGAAGACACGATCGTGCAGTACGAAACCGTCGACGGTCAGGCTCGCATTCAAGCCAGCAACCGCGTCTGCGTCTATGCCCCGCGGTTCGCCGCCGTTCGCAAAGTCTACCAAACGGTATTGCTCGACCAGCGCGAGGCGATTGCCGGTGTCGAACAACCGCTGCAAATGAAGCGGATCGACGACGTGGCCGCGTCCAACACGTACGTGCAACCGCTGCAGCCGGGCCGATACCTGGGCACCAAGAACGCCTCGCGCCTGTTGGCACAAGATCGCTCGCAGCCGGTCGACAACGTACAAGCCGTCGCGGGAACCGAAGCTCAATGGCTCCCTTACGAGGATCTGAATGTCATCCGCCGCGGCGTGATGGACAACTCCGAGAAAGCTCGTCTGGCAGCCAAGTTGGAGGCCGCCATCGTTTGGTCCAATCCGCAGGCCGTGCAAGTCGTCATCGACGGACAACTGGCGGCCGAGGCTTCCGGCAAAGTGGAGGCTGCCCAAGTTCTGCATTATAAGCTCCCTGACGGCAAGCGTCGGCTCCGCATCGTGAAGATCGCCGACCGCAAAGACGCCCAGCCCGGCGACGAAATCTCCTTCACGCTGCGGATCGACAATGTGGGTGATCTGCCCGTCCATCACGCCACCATTCTGGACGAGCTGACCCCGCGGCTCGAATTCGTCGACGGCAGCGCTCAGTGCTCGGCCGAACACGAATTCACCGCGAAGCCGAATCGAGGCGGGTCGTCAACGCTGCGGTGGGAAGTCGACCAGGCCATCCCCGTCGGCGAAGGCTTCATCATCCGCTTCCGCTGCCGAGTCCGTTGATCGCCGGACACTGGCTGGCACCCGAGCGCCGCGCGTCTACACTGTCGAGGAACTCTGTGTCGTCAGCCGGACACAGGGAAGCTGTATCGGAACTCCGGACCGCGCCAGCACGCCCGAAGCTGGGAGCCGAACCGACGGGCCGTGTGACAGGTCTTCGAGACGGTCGCTGTCGTTAGGTCGCTCCGAAACCTGGCCACGGATTCGACTTCAAACAATCCTATCCTTCGCGCCCTTCGTGGTCGAATTCCTCTTCAGTTTGAGCTTTGTTACATGCATTTTGGAACGAGCGTGAGACTCCATCATGATCGAAAACTGGATCGCCGAGCGGACCCATGCCTTCGACAGCAGCGGCATCCGCCGCGTGTTCGACCTGGCTTCGCAGTTGGAAAACCCGATCGATCTGTCGATCGGTCAACCCCATTTCGATGTTCCGCAGCCGGTCAAGGCCGCCTGTATGCGGGCTATCGAAGAAGGTCGCAACGGATACGCCCTGACGCAAGGCATCCCCCCTCTGCGAGAACAACTCCAGCAAGAGATCGATCGGCGGTTGGGCCACGAAGATCGCCGCGTGCTGGTGACTTCCGGAAGCAGTGGCGGCCTGGTGCTGGCCATGTTGACGCTGGTCGATCCGGGCGATGAGGTGATCATCTTCGACCCGTATTTCGTGATGTACGAGTCGCTGGTGCGACTGGTCGGCGGCATTCCGGTGTTCGTCGACACGTACCCCGACTTCCAGATCCCGCTGCAGCAAGTAGCCGATCGGATCACCGGCCGCACCAAGATGGTGCTGGTCAATAGCCCCGCCAATCCAACCGGCGCCGTTTACAGCCGCGAAACACTCAAAGAGCTGGCCGAACTCTGCCAACAGCGCGACGTGGTACTGGTCTCCGATGAGATCTACCGACACTTCAGTTACGACGAACCGTTCGCATCACCGGCCGACTATAACCCGCACACCCTGGTGATTGACGGCTTTTCCAAGAGCCACGCCATGACGGGCTGGCGAGTCGGAGTGGCACACGGACCCGCCGCCATCATCGATGCCATGACCAAGATCCAGCAATACACCTTCGTCTGCTCACCGCAACCGGCGCAGTGGGGAGCCCTGCAAGCCATGTCGACGCCGATCGACGAATATGTCGAAGCGTATAAGGCCAAGCGGGACCGGATCGTCGAGGCGCTGTCGCCCCACTATCGATTTGCCCGTCCCGGCGGAGCCTTTTATATCTTCGCCGAAGCGCCCGGTGGGGACGGCACGCGTTTCGTCCAGCGCGCCATCGCGCACGAACTGCTGATGATTCCCGGCAAGGTGTTCAGCCGCCAAGACACGCACTTCCGCCTATCTTACGCCGCTGAAGACGATACCATCGATAAGGGAATCGATGTTCTACTGGAGTTGGCCGACGACTTCAGCACGTAGACCCGTTGTTAGCCCTCTCCGCCTTCCCGAGCTGTTACCGCATGACGCCGACTCGCGTAGCACGGCAGATGGTGGCCTCGCAACTGGCTGCGCAGGTCGACTCGCTCGCCGCCGGAACGTCCTGCGCCGGGAGCCCCGCACAACCGCAACATCCCGTCCCGCTGGGCAATCCAGTCCGAAACCCGCTTGAGTTCGCACACCAGCGGCTCGTCGATCGTCGGCAATTGATCGAGTTCAATGACGATGCGGTTGAGGAAGTGCTTCGTCAGCAGTTGAGTGACGCGATCCGCCAAGTTGCAGGCGGTAGAACCGTCCGGCTTGCCAGGCTTCAGCCGGACAAACAACCAATCAGGACCTCGAGAGACTTCGGCGATCCAATCGCATTCGTGGTGAGACATCCAGCCGGTCCTTCTCAAAGAGACCGCGCTCGCAGGACAGCCAGGTCTCGCGGCGCAGTCGGGCTTCCGTGAAATGGGGCCGCCGGGGTGCGAATCCATCCCCATCGCAGTTATCATATAACAATCCCCTCCCATCTGACAACGCGATTCGACAGGTTTTCCCCTGGCGCGGGCTGCGCCCGCACGGCCGGAGGCGGGAAACCGGAGACTGCAGGGATGGTGGTGACCACCGAAATCCTGTGCAGGATGCGCACGGCGCACAGATGTTACGAAGTAAGAGGCTGTTACAAAACTCCATGCCGCAAGCAACACACCCGCGGCCGGAAAACGGCGCGGCGAGTTTTGTTCCAGGCACGAAGGCTCTCACCCATGTTCCCACCCGCAATGCATGCCGTTTCCCGGGCGGCCCAGCACCACTTCCGCCCCGGACACTCGATAACTCCGCCACATGCCTGCCGCCATCGGCACAGGCCTCCTAATCCCAACGGAAACGGTGGGGTTTTCACGACCCCATTGGGCACGGTCGCACTGTGGGTCGGGCTGTTGCCTGCGGTGGCGGTGGTGGGACAAGTCCCGAAGAACACGCAGAAAGCGGGCGAACATCCGCCGTCGGCTCAGGAGGCGGTAAAACGAATTTCCGTGCCGCCCGGCTTTCAGGTCACGCTGTTTGCCGCAGAACCCGATGTGCGGCAGCCGATCGCCATCGACCTCGACGACCGGGGCCGTCTGTGGGTCGCTCAGTGCGACACCTACGAAGGCGGCCCCTACGACACGAACTACGACGACCAAATCCTGATCCTGGAGGACACCGACGGG
>JALSIV010000343.1 GCA_026989685.1 Pirellulaceae bacterium
CATGGAGGCTTCCGTGGGAGCCGACACGGCGAGGAGAATCGTGAGGGCGAACAAGCCTGCCACGGTCGCATACGGGAGTACGGCCGGCATTGGAGCACTCTCCAGCGTTGTTTTCATAGACGGCATCGCCTCACTCCTCCATTGCGAACTCGAACAACATGATTCCTGCGGCAAGGTAGACCGTCGCACATGCTGCGAGAAACTGCGTCCACCTCCACACCTGCTCCGCGTCTTCATCGGACAAGATCAGCGAGGTGGCCTTCGCAGCGCCCAGCAGCACGGGAATCCAGAGTGGAAGCAACACGAGCGCCAGAATACCCTGTCCGTTTCGGGTGCCGGTCGCCACGGCTCCCACGACGGTTCCGATCGCACTGAGGGCCAGGTTGCCCAGCAGCATGACCGAGAGCAGTCGGAGCGGTGAAACGACGGGGATCTCCCACAACACCAATAGGAATCCCGCGACGACACTCTGCAGGATGGCAAGTCCGATCGCATGAGCCGTCAGCTTGGCCAGGAAGACCGACGACGGCGCTACCGGGTACTGCGACAGGGCCGCCCAGCAACCGTGATCTTTTTCGCTCATGTTGTTTTCACTCAAGGTCAACAAACTGGCGAGGCAGACCGTAATCCAACACAGGCTGCCGGCAATCGTCGGCAACAGAGATGGTGGAAGAGCCAATCCGTAACCAAACAGAAAGGTGATCGACAGCCCCAGAGCAACGAGCCGCGGCCACACTCGCCATGCCCGGCTCTCGATTCGAAGGTCTTTTTGCAGAACCCACCACCAGTTGAGCACACCTGTTCGGATCATCATGCCACCTCGCGATGAGCGGGTTCTCCACTCGTCGCAACGCCGGACACCTGGCGCCGGTCGGCCACCAGTCGTCCTTGCCGGAGCTGCAGGCATCTCGCCCGCAAAGTCTCAAAGACATCCCGCCGATGGGTCGTTACGCAGCAACACCCGCCTTCCCGACAGTGGCGACGAATCCGTGTCTCGAGCCAGCGACATCCTTCGTCATCGAGCCCGGCCGCCGGTTCATCGAGCAGCCACACTTGAGGCGCATGTACCAGCGACCGAGCGATGGCGGCTCGTCGCAACATGCCGCGCGACAAGTGGACCGGCAGCGCCGACGCCGCGTGGACGAGTCCCGAATCGTCGAGCATCCGGGCGACGTGCGTGGCCGGGCGACGAACCTGATACATGCGAGCTGCAAACAACAGGTTCTCGCGAATCGTCAGATGTTCGTAAAGCCGCGATTCGTGAGCCACCAGGCCAACCATCCGGCGAGTCGATCGATCGGAATGACGGCGGTCGTCCCCAACAATCACGCTGCCTGCCTGAAGTCGAACCGCTCCTCCCAGACACTTCAAAAGTGTTGTCTTGCCGGCGCCGTTGGGCCCCAGAATGAGGACACAGTCACCGGCATTCATGGCGAAGTCGATACCCGACAGTACCGTTCGCCCCGAGATCGAATGCGCCAGGCCTGCAGCCTGAATCAGCGTCGGACTTGGGCGGTCCACTCGCATCTGCCGTCACCCCGCTCGCTTGCTGCGGCCCGGATCGCGTGGAAATCGCCGACCGGCACCGGTGGACCGCGTCGTGCGCCGAGATCTGTCCGGCTGCTCGACTTGAGCCACCCGGAGCATGCCGGCGGTTGGAACATCGGCTTGCCTGCGCCGACGCCCCGGCCACCACGCCACCACGCAGCCTGCGGCCATCACCCAGCCGCCCAGCCACAACCAAGCCATACCCGGGTTGTCGACCAGCGTCAGATACACGCGTCCATCGGCATCGCCTCCGTGGACGATCGTGTAGAAATCTCCTCGCCACGTCGACCAGATCGCCACTTCATTCGTCCATTCCTCACCGAGTCGGTGGTAGTGCCGCGCCGGCCGCAAGACGGTCGATGCTCCTCGCTTCGTGGCAATCTCCAAATCGACTTCGGCAATCAGCCGATCGGAACGTTCGCGTTGCCGAACCGCCGCCAGCCGCACGGTTCGGCCGGCCCACTCCACCGACTCGCCTGGACGGAGCGTCGTGTCTCGCCGCGATGTTTCGAGCGATGAACTGGCTACGCCGACCGCCAACGTCAACAACCCCAAGTGGACGAGGTAACCTCCGTAGCGAGTTCGCTTATGCCGAAGTTGGGACACTCCCTGCAGGAAGGTCACCGTGGAAGGCGTGCGCTGCCAGTCGAAGACGAGAGCGGTAGCCAGCGCACTCAGGCCAAAACCGACAGAAAAGTAGACGGCCAATAACAGAAAAGAACCGTGCTCGAGGCTGCCCGCAGTCGCGGCGGTCGCCAGACCGCACAAAGCGGCCAAAGCAAGTAAACGGCGTTGTCGGCGTGTAGGATTCACCTTCCAGTTCAACAGTGGTGCCGCAGCCGTTGCCGGCAACACGACTAGTGCCACCGGAATCAGTGCCATATTGTAAAACGACGGACCAACGATCACCTTCGAACCCATCCAGGCATCCGATAGCGCACTGCTGATCGTTCCAGCACACGTCACCGCTGCCAAAGAGACGAGAGCTATCACGGCCGCCGTCACCATCGACTCGCGGCACCACAGTGTTCGCAGCGGAGAAGACGACTGCAACGTCGACCAGCGCGACGCGAGCAGCAATCCACTCACAGCCAGCAGCACCGACATCAGCGCCAAAAACAGCCAACCGATCGGCGATTGGCTGAACGCATGCAGGCTGCTGAAAATGCCGCTGCGCGTCAAGAACGTGGCAAAGTTGCACATGGCGAACGTCGCCGTGATCAACAGGATGGTCGTCTTCTTGAGCACACCGCGAAATCGCCATGCCATCAACGAGTGGACGGCCGCCGTTCCCAGCAGCCAGGGTATCAGTGATCCGTTCTCCACCGGATCCCACCCCCAGTAGCCTCCCCAGCCCAGTTCCTGGTAAGCCCAATGCGCGCCGAGCAGGATGCCGCTGCCGGAGATCATCCAGGCAATCAGCATCCAGGGGCGAGCCAGCTCGATCCATTCTCGCGCCGGCCCGCCGATTCGCAGCGAAGCGACCACCAGTGCGAAAGGAACCGACCATGCGGCATAGCCCAGAAACACCATCGGCGGATGAACCAGCATCGATGGATGTTGGAGAATCGGGCTGAGTCCACGTCCATCGCGGACCGCGCCCACCGACGACTCCATCGGGTCCGCGGCAAACACCATCGTCACGACGAGAAAACAGCCAAAAGCCAGCAGCACGCCAAAGGCCTGCTCGCGCAGCGAACGCGAGGCTGTCTGAGCGTGCCAATAGAACGCCAGTGCGACGGCAGTCGACATCCAACTCCACAGCAACAAGGAACCGGCTTGTCCCACCCACAGCGCTGACAGCGCATAGTCCCACGAAAGCGACCGACTGGCGTAGCCGGCGACGTAAGCGAAGCGGAAGTCTCGTCGAACGAGGGCTGCAGCGACGATGGCCACAGCCAGAGTCAGCGCAAGAAAACCGATCACTGCCGCGGCCCAGGCGCTACGGCGAAGCCAATGCCGTGCCCGGCCGGCACCAATCAGAAATGCGCAAGCCGCGTAACCCAAGGTCACGAACGCCACGAGTAAGCTGAGTTGTCCGGTAACAGGTGACAACATGTCGTCTATGTCATTTCCGGTGAGCCGTAGTGGCAGTCTCTCCAGCCGGTTCGTATTTGCTGGCACAGCGGGTGAGCACCTGGTTCGCTTCCAGGATGTCGGCGTTGCCAATCCGTCCCTCCACAACGACGTCTTTGCCCTCGGCAAGAGTGTCGGGAACCGTACTGCGGCAGCGCACTTCGATCTGGGACTGTTGGCCGGCCAACCGAAACGAAGCCGACTCTCGGCGAGGCGCCACCATCAACGACCCGGCCGCCACTTGACCGCTCACGCGGACCCGGCAGCCGCGAAGCTCTTCCATCCGCCGCGCGCATTCGTCTGTCGTCACGTAGTAGCTCCAGCCCGCCGATGCGCCCAAATACGCCATGTAGCCGGTGGCTGCGGCAATGACGATCGAGCCCAGGGCCAGTCGAACGCCGGTCGACATAGTTCTTCACACCTCCACTTCGTGCACCTCGAGTCGTTCGTGGTAATCCTCTGTTGCCGATACAACAGACGACCACGAAGAGCACGAAGGACGCGAAGATTGGAACGAGAAATGGGGGCGGGCGAAAACCGAGTGACCGCCCGCGAGAAGCTAGCAAAACTCGGGCGACCGGGTCAATGGCAATGGCCCCGTTGCACCGGTTGCGTCGGTGCATGCACCTGCGATGCGTCTGGTAGACGGGAGTGCTTCCCGCAAGATACCGAAACTGCGCAGCCTACGCCGTTTCAACAGCTTCGGGCTTGGTGAGCGGCACGCCTTCGTGGAGCTTACCGGTGAGGACGTTGGTGATCAGTTTCACGGTCACCGTGAGAACCAACAGGCCGAAGGCGAATGTTCCCGCGCTGACTTTCCACTCGGTCAGACTGGGAGTGTATTCCACGATCTGGTGGAGCGTGGAGGGGATGAAGCCGGGGATGATCAGGCCCATTCCCTTTTCGATCCAGATGCCGACGATGCAGAGCACGCAAGCCGCGATGCGGACGTTCCCTCGTTCCAGAGCGGCCGGCAGGAAAAAGAGTGCCGTGCCGACGAGATTGAGCGCCACCGAGGTCCAGATCCAGGGCACCAGTCCGTAGTGGCCATGCGAGCCGAAAAACAAGTACTGGCCGGCAGCCGCGTGTTCACCCCCCGTATAGAAAATCGTGAATAACTCGCTGGCCAACATCAACAGATTGATCGACATGGAGACTCGGATGATCTGAATCAGCAATCGGACCGGCTTGGGTGACGCCGTATACCCTCCCAGCACACGAACCAGCCGCATCACGATGATGATGAACGCGGGCCCACTGACGAATGCCGAGGCAAGAAAGCGAGGGGCCAACAGCGCGGTGTTCCAGAACGGTCTCCCCCCCAGACCACAGTAGAGAAACGCCGTCACAGTGTGGATGCTGATCGCCCACAGAATCGACAGGTAGACGAATGGGACGTACCAAAGGGGATTGGGACGTCGGCCCAAGTACTGCATGTAAAGCAGATAACCGACGATATGCAGGTTGATGACCAGGTAACCGTTGAGCACAATCACGTCCCAGGTCAGCATCGAGATCGGCCAGTTGAACCGCCCGATGAACGGGATCAGGTGCCAAAACCGGTCGGGCCGCCCCAGATCGACGACCACGAACAGAGTGCTCATGACGATCGCGGCGATGGCGACCGCCTCACCGAAGATCACCACGTGGTGCATTTCTTCGTCGTGATAGAGGTAGGCGGGAATTACCATCATCACGCCGCCGGCCGCCAGACCGACACAGAATGTGAAATTGGCAATATAGAGCCCCCAACTGACCGAATCGGTCATATTGGTGGTGATCATGCCGTGCGTTACCTGAACGGCCCAGGCGTGGGCGCCCACTAAGGCGATGGCGGTCAGCGCCGTCATCCAGGCGTAGTACAACAGGGATCCGTCGGTGACCAGCCACAACGACTTCCGCAAGAAGCCGAAATAGCCGAGCAGTCCCGTGGTCTGGCTCGAACCGGATGGTGTACCGTCCATTCGGTGTTCACTCGTCAAAGAAGTAGAAGAACGACGGTTCCGTACCCAGGTGTTCCTTCAAGATCAAGACTCGCTTGTTCTCGAATAGCCAGCGGATTTCCGATTCGGGATCGAGGATGTTGCCGAAGACTCGAGCACCGGTCGGGCACGCTTCCAGGCAGGCGGGAAGGCGTCCGCGACGTGTCCGGTGCAGGCAGTAGGTGCATTTTTCCACGACGCCTTGAGGCCGAATACGATTGCTCAGGTAGCTCTGGTCGGGATTGATCTCGTCTGCCGGAACTTCCGGCTTCTGCCAGTTGAACCGGCGGGCATGGTAGGGGCAAGCCGCCTCGCAATAGCGGCAACCGATACACCAGTTGTAGTCGACGACCACAATGCCGTCGTCCTCTTTCCAGGTCGCCTGCACCGGACACGCATGGACGCACGGCGGATTGTCGCACTGCTGGCACTGAACGGGCAGGTAGAACTTGCCTTCGGCGGGCACTGCATGGGAGTAGGTGATATTGCCCTTGCCCATATCCATCGTGCCGATCGGCATCTCCAAGATGCGAATGTAGGATTCGTTGGTCTGGCGGTTGTGATTGTTCTCCCGGTGACAGGCCTCCACGCACTTGCCGTTGCCGTTGCAGAGACTCAAGTTGATGGCATAGACGAACTTGGTGCCGGGAATGGGCCGGTCATCGCGAATGGTGACCTCGGCTCCGTATTCCTCTTTCGTTTCGGCTTCCAACCGAGCGAACACCTTCTGCTTGTCTTTTGCAGATAGCTCTTGATAGTGCTGCTGCAGGAACTCTTCGGCACTGATATCTTCCGTGAGTTTCGTCAGCGGCGAGATGGCAGCGCCGAAGGCTGCCAGACCCAGCGTAGCGCAGGCTCCCTTGACCGCTGTCCGCCGAGACAGGACCGGCGATCCCGATCCTTGGGGTGGAAAACTCGGAGTCTCATTCATGGCCGGTGCCTCCGCCGAAACGCAGCCCAGGAGTGTGGTCGTCGCGAGTGGTCACCAGAAAACGTTCTTTCGGCTTGAATGTAGGGATCATCTTGGGAAAGCGGGGAACGTGCGGATCGTGGCAGTCGATGCAGTTGGCCCGTACTCGACCGCCGCGCGTCAAATCCCAATACCCATTGACGCCGCCGTGTGAATACCGGCGATAGTCGCGAGCCTGAGGCCCGTGGCACTGGCCGCACAACGTCATCACTTGCGGGTATTCCACCGCGCGACCGTCGGCAAGTCGTAGCGTGTCCGCATTGCCAGGATTGTGGCAGGAGTAGCAAACGAGCCGGCCGTGCTCGAACGGCATTCCCGCGTGAAACTCGTCCAGGTCGGATGGCTGCTGATTGGACAGGTTGGGGGGCCGCACGCTATGGCAGGTCGTGCAGGCGACTCGGCCCATTCGCCCCAACGGATCGGGCTCCGTAAGCTCAATGACGGGAGGACCCGTGGGACGGCGGATCTCGACGGGAAACCGGCGCGTCTGCTTGGCGCGTCGAATCTCTTCTACCGGATCCGCGGATCGCCCCACCGCCTTGAGCTCTGCGAGGGTCGGGCCGACCGACTGCGCGTCTTCCCGCTCTTCGTGGGCGCGACGCATGCCGACGGTGACGATCATCAGCACGGGCAGTAGCCCCATCAGCATGCAGAGACGCCACGAAACTCGGTCTGCCGTTGACATGACCATAGCGGGTTGAAGCAATCGTTGAAGCGGGTCGACACCGACATCGCGGTGAGCGGTTCCTGCCGCTCGGCCGATGCACTGCCGCCAGGGTAGCGAGTGGGCGACACAAGATCAAGAGCCGCCATGACATGCGCACTGCGACAGTCGCCAAGTCCGCTACCCCGATCGATCTTCTTCTGATACCCTCTCGTGCTGTACACTGCCGAAGCGGGAGGAGCGCCATGCCAGTGAGCGGACTGGTGTTGATTCTGAGTGAAGACGAGTCGACTCACGCGGCGACTCTGCAAGCGATTGGAGACGACCCGCGCGTCGAAGTGGGGCCGCGGCGGGGACGGCGCGTGGCGGTGGTCGTCGATACGGACTCTACGGATGAAGACAAAGTCGTCTGGCACCGCCTCCAGTCCCTGGCGGGCGTCGACCTGGTGGAGTTGACGTTTGTCGGTTTCGAACCGGCTGCGGCTCACTCCGATCCGACGCGCGCTCCGCGACCCATCAGCGACGATTCTTCTTGAGGGACGGACCAACGAGTTGGAGCCATGAGTACGGACCGACGCGATTTCCTGAAAGCGGCCGCCCTGGCCGCCGCCTCCGCCGTGGTCACCGGCACGAGCCGTTCGCATCATCTCCTTCCCATCGTGCAAGGGTCGGATGATGCTTCCGGATTGAAGTGGCAAAAGGCTCCCTGCCGATTTTGCGGTACCGGGTGCCATGTCCAAGTCGGCGTGCAAGGCGGACGCGTGGTCGCCATCGCCGGCGACCGAGCCGCCGAAGTCAACCGGGGCCTGTTGTGCGTCAAGGGATATCACGTCGGCGCCGTGCTCTACGGACAAGACCGATTGACTCGGCCACTGCTGCGCCGCACCGATGGGAGCGGTTTCGTCGAGATCTCCTGGGAGCAGGCGATCGACATGATCGCTCGGCGTATTTTGCGAGCCCCCGACCGGTTCGCCTTCTATGGCTCGGGACAATGGACCATCCCGGAAGGCTATGCCGCTCAAAAGTTCATGAAAGGTGGCCTGGGGAACAACCACATCGATCCCAATGCGCGGCTCTGTATGGCCTCGGCTGTGACGGGCTTCATCGCCACCTACGGTGTCGACGAGCCGGCCGGTTGCTACGACGACCTCGATCACTGCGACGTGCTGATTACGTGGGGCAACAACCCGGCCGAGAACCATCCCGTCCTCTTTTCTCGAGTGATCGACCGACCGGCACACGGAGTGCCACTCGACTCGAAAGGCGACCCCACGCGACCGCGACACGTACGTGTCATCGATATCAGCACGCGGCGAACGCGTACCAGTCAACTGGCGACCGATTTTCTGGAGCTCAAACCACACGGCGACGTGGCGCTGGCGCTGGGCATCATGCACCTGCTGGTTGCAGAAAACCGTTATGACACCGAGTTCGTGGAGAAACACTGTCATTTCCGAGCCTGGCAGGAAACCAACCCCACGCTGACCGGTGAGTCGATCTCTTTCGAACAGTTCAAGGCACGGCTGGAGAAATACACTCCCGAGCGGGCCGCCGCGTTGTCGGGAATCCCGGTCGCCAAGATCCGCGAGCTGGCGGACCTGTTCGCCAACCGCGACCTGCGAATCACCAGTTTGTGGTGCATGGGAATGAACCAGCACTCGATGGGAACCGCCGTCAACACGCTGGTCCACGGCTTGCACTTGCTCAGCGGCCACTTCGGCCGACCCGGCGATGCCCCCACCAGTCTCACCGGCCAACCGTCGGCTTGCGGCACGGTGCGCGAAGTCGGCACTCTGGCTCACGCGCTGCCGGGAGGGCGCCTCGTGGCCAACGCCGAACATCGGGCTCAATGCGAACAACTGTGGAATCTCCCGGCCGGACGCATCAACCCGCAACCCGGTTACCACACCACCAAGATGTTCGAACAATTCGGCTCACCCGATGGAACGATCGACACGCTGTTCGTGCAAGTCACCAATCCGGGACAGACACTCCCCAATCTTAACCACCTGCTGCCGGACCAACGAAAGACTCGCGGCAAATTCCTGATCGTAGCCGACGTTTATCCGACCGCCACTACGCGGCTGGCCGACCTGATTCTCCCGGCGGCGATGTGGGTGGAGAAGAACGGCATCTTCGGCAACTCCGAGCGCCGTACGCAACAATGGTTCAAGATGGTCGATCCGCCGGGAGATGCGCGAGACGATTGCTGGATGACCATCGCCATCGCCCGGCGACTGTACGACTTGGGGCATCCAGGCATGGTCGACAAGAACGGCAGGTTCCTGTTCCACGTCGTCGATGATCAGGGAAAAGAAGTTCCCATCTGGGAATGGGAACACTATTACGACGTCAACGTCGACCGGGCGTTGTTCGAGGAGTACCGGAAATTCACCACACTCAAGCACAAGAATCTGGCTCCCTACGACGAGTACGTAAAGGCGCGCGGACTGCGTTGGCCCGTGGTCGAACAACCGGACGGCTCCTGGAGAGAAACCCGGTTTCGTTTTACCGGTTTCGATGATCCGTTCGTCGACAAGAGCAAGACGCTCGACTTCTATCATTCCACCACCGAGGATGGCCGGGCCCAGATCTGGGTCCACGACTATCGTCCGCCGGAAGAAGTTCCGGACGACGAGTATCCGCTGTGGCTTTCGACAGGACGCGTCCTCGAACAATGGCACACGGGAACAATGACGGGCCGGATACCACAGCTCCAGCGAGCCATGCCGACGGCTTATGTCGAAGTCCATCCGAAAGATGCCGAGACGATGAACCTCCGTCAGGGAGAGAGGGTCGTACTCGAATCGCGACGAGGCAGTATCACGCTTCCGGTCTGGATCAACGCCCGAGGAAATCCGCCGCCGGGATCGGTGTTCGTCCCGTTCTTCGATGAAACCAAGTTGATCAACCGGGTGACGCTGGGCGCGATCGATCCGTTTTCCAAGCAACCCGACTACAAGAAGTGCGCAGTTCGCATCCGTCCTGTCGCCGAGAGGGAGAATCGGCCGTGAATGCGCAGCAGCGCTCGTCGCCTCACATCGTAGCCCTCCTGTTGACCGGCGTGATCGGCCTGTCGCTTGTGGGGCTGATCCGCGGCATCCGCTACGATGTGCCGCACCACGGAGAACTGGCCGAGTTCCGCCACAACACGCCTATCGAAGACGTTGCTGCTGAAGACGGAGCCATTCCCGCCACGCCCTACTGGCAAATGCGGCGGCGGGAGACCGGTCCCACGAGCCAGTGGGAATATGGTATCTCGCCCATTGAGACCATCTTCGACTACCGGCGATGCATCACCTGCCATGATCCCCACACGCTGGAAATCCGGCCCGATCAACGGGCGAAGGAACGATCTCTGAAAATACGCGCAACGCGGCGGGCCTACAACGGCGCGCCTCCGGTGATTCCGCATGCCGTCGAGCAGACCGATGATGCGGCCTGCATGGCCTGCCACGGCACCGGCGCCCGCATCGGCGAACTGGTCGCCAATCGTATCCCCCACGCCTACCTGTCTCAATGCCTGCAGTGCCACGCACCGCCGGCTCCTCTGCCGCTCACCCATCAGGCTTCTCCGCCGGCCAACCGTTTTGCCGGCTTGCCGACACCTTTCGCAGGCCCGCGCGCCTATCCGGGTGCACCACCACTGATTCCGCACTCCACCTGGATGCGTCGGGATTGCCTATCGTGCCACGGGGGCGCCGCCGGCTGGCCGGGTCTGGAAGTCACGCATCGATGGCGCACGAACTGCCTGCAGTGCCACGGCACGTCCGCCGAATTGGAACAGGCCATCACAGCAGCACATTGAAAGACTGACGGACTCCATGAACGATCCTTCCAACTGCGACCTACCCGAAGTGCGCCAGGTTGTTTGGAGTCTCGAACAAGTCGAGGCCTGCTTCTCCGATCTGGAACGGCACGCCCAGGTATATCGCGTGCAAATCCGCTGGTCGCAAGCGACTGCTGCAACGGCTCCGCAGACAACGACCTTGGCCGATGCTCTGGTCGCTCTGCGAGAACAGACGGCTACGGCGGTCCAGGTCTACTACCAATTCGACGAAAAGAAGTGGTGTGATACGCTGATGCCCACACCGGACACAATCCGGGTCGTCCGTTCGGTCTTGCCGGCCGATCACCCTTTCGATGGAGCCGGCTAATACGTGGCGTCCGCGCCGAACAACAGCATGTCGGACGTGCCGCTATCGTAGTTTTGCGAGCGGTCTTCATAGTCGAAAAACTGGTACCGGAAATAGCATCCGAATCCCGGCCGCCAGCGATAGTCGATCCCCGTCGAAAACCGGCTGGTTTCTACAACGACGTTCGATAGCGGGGGAATGTCGCCATACGGAGCCGGCGCGGTGGCAATGTTGGCGCTCCGGACGAACTCGTAGCCGCCGCTGAGTGTGATCGTCGGGGTCCAGGCATAGGTGGTACCGATGTTGACC
>JALSIV010000344.1 GCA_026989685.1 Pirellulaceae bacterium
CGAGGCGAAAACAGTATCACGGTGGTGCCGGGAGCCAACGCGGAGGTGACACCTGGGCAGGTCGAGGCGGCCCGCGAGACGATCGCTCGAGCCGACCGGCTCTTGCTGCAGTTGGAAATCCCTTTGGAGACGGTGTGGGCCGCCGTCGAGTTGGCTGGGAAGCTCAGCGTGCCCGTGGTGCTCGACCCGGCTCCGGCTCCCAATGCTCCCCACTCCCGGTTGTGCCGCGTCGACCTGCTGACGCCCAACGAGACGGAAGCCGAGCGGTTGGTCGGTTCTCCCGGCTTGACACCTCGGGAGATGGGACGCGTCCTGAGGGAAGCTGGTGCTGAGCGTGTGGTGCTCAAGCGAGGCGCCGAGGGGGCGCTGTTGGTGGACGAGACCGGCGAGTGGGAGGAGGTTTCGGCTTTTGCGGTCGATGCGGTGGACAGCACGGGGGCGGGAGACGCGTTCACGGCGGCGCTGGCCGTTCGACTGGCGGCCGGTGATCGGCTGGCCGACGCCGTGCGGTTCGGGTGCGCGGCCGGCGCTCTGGCGGCGACCCGTCACGGTGCTCAGCAGGCGATGCCTTCACTCGACGAAGTGAAATCACTGTTAGACAACCAGTCTGAATAAAGGGACACCGTCCATGGAAACGCAATGGACCGCGCGGTTCGGCACGATCGCTCTAACCTGGGCGGTCGTGATGATCGTTGCCTTGACAGCGGCCTGTCGCCGGGACTCGTCACGCGATGACGCGCCCCCACGGGTCGCCCTCATTATGAAATCGTTGGCCAACGAATTCTTCAAGACGATGGCCGATGGCGCACAGCAACATCAACGGCAGCACGCCGGCGACTACGAGCTGGTGGTCAATGGTATCAAGGACGAACGCGATCTGGCTCGTCAAATCGGTCTGGTCGAGGAGATGATCGCGGCTAGGGTTGAGGCCATCGTGATCGCTCCGGCCGATTCGAAGGCCCTGGCTCCGGTACTCAAGCGGGCCCAGGACGCGGGCATCGTCGTGGTCAACATTGACAACAAACTCGACGAGTCGGTGCTGAAAGAGCTGGAAATCGAGATTCCTTTTGTGGGGCCGGACAACCGCAAAGGCGCGAAGCTGGTGGGGGATCATCTGGCGGGTGTTCTGCCGGACGGCGCTGCGGTGGCCATTCTCGAGGGGATCCCGACGGCATTCAATTCACAGCAGCGCCGTGCCGGCTTCGAAGAGGCGATGAAGGCGGCCGGGCATCCGGTGGTGACGGTCCAGAGCGGCCAGTGGGAGACGGCGATCGCCAACCAGGTAGCAGCCGCCATATTGAACGAACATCCGCGTATCGGGGCCATTCTTTGCTGCAACGACAACATGGCGCTGGGCGCGCTGGCGGCTGTCAAGTCGGCAGGCAAGACCGAGCAAGTGAAGATCGTCGGTTTCGACAACATCGAAGCGGTCCGGCAAGCCGTGGTTCGAGGCGAAATCGTGGCCACGGCGGACCAGCACGCGGACCGACTGGCCGTGTTCGGCATCGAGTACGCACTGGAGATCCTCAAGGCGGGAGGCTCTCCGAAAGACAAAGAGACTCCGGTCGATCTGATCACGCGCGAGACGCTCGAGGCGGCAAGTACAGCAGACTCGCAGGGAGGATCGAGTTCCCCATGACGGAGCCGGAACAAAGTCGGTCGATTGCCGCCGTCGATTCCTTGCAGACGATCGATCGGCGAGAATCGCAGATTCTCGCACCCTATGCGACATTCAGCAAAGAGACTCGTGGTCGCCGCTATCCCGAGTCCGCTCATCCCTATCGCGGTCCCTATCAGCGCGACCGCGATCGCGTCGTCCACAGCGCGGCTTTTCGCCGACTCAGTGGCAAGATGCAAGTCTTCACCGGAGAAATGGGAGACTACCATCGCACTCGGTTGACGCATACTCATGAAGTGGCTTCGATTGCTCGCACGCTGGCTAGAGCTCTACGATTGAACGAGGATCTGGTGGAGGCTTTGGCGCTATTGCACGACATCGGCCACCCGCCGTATGGTCACGCCGGGGAAGAGGCACTTGACGAGTGTTTGGCCGGTCACGGGGGATTTTCTCATAATGCATTCGCGTTGACGCTGGTCGAATCGCTGGAACGTCGCTATGCGGAATTTCCGGGACTCAACTTGAGCTATGAAGTGTTGGATGGACAACGCCACCGCATTGACAAGAAGCGAGTGTCACGTTTGGAGGTGCAGATCGTCGACCTGGCCGACAGTATCAGCTACGACGCGGCCGATATCGATGACGCGGTGAAACTCGGACTGACCACCTTGTCCGAGTTGGCCGAAGTGAAGATCGTGGCGGAGTTGCTCGAGGAGATTCGCCGGCGTTATCGGGGAGTGTCGGCGAGTCTGGCTCGGCGCGAGTTGACTCGAGCGTTGATCGATCTTCGCGTGAGTTGTCTGTTGGAAACGGCGGGCCGCGATTTGGCTCGGCACGCGTTCGCAAGCGCCGATGCGGTGATCGAGGCGGGGTTCCAGTTCAGCGTTGATCGGGAAGTAGAAGAGCAGATCGGCCAACTGGAGTCGTTTCTGTATCAGCGGGTCTACCGGCACGCGAAGCTGGTGCGGGTGCGCAAGGCGGCGCAGGATCGAGTGCGAGCCCTGTTTGGCTACTTGTGCGCTCACCCCGAGCGTCTTCCGCTGTTTCACCGGCGCCGCATTGCCGCGGTGGGACTCGAGCGGGCCTGCGGCGAGTACCTTGCCGGGATGACCGACCGCTACTGCGACCGGCGGTACCGGGAGTGGGTGGCCCGGTGAGTCGTCCGGTGCCGCCATTGACGATTTGGGGCGGAAAGGTAAGATATTGGAAAGCGTGGGCTCGGGTTCGAGCCTACGCGGTGGCTCGTAAACCCTTGCGGGCCAGGCAATTCGGAGAGGTGGCTGAGTGGTCGAAAGCGCCGGTTTGCTAAATCGGTGTACGGGTAACTCCGTACCGCAGGTTCGAATCCTGTCCTCTCCGCTGATGCTTGCCGGGTGGTCCGCCGTTCTCGTTCTCGGCGGCGCGCTGGTGTGGGCGACGGCTCGTCCCGCACTCGCCCAGATTGGGCCCTACGAGAAAAACCCGGCTTATTGGCAATAACCGTGGTGCGAAGAGCTCGCCGGTGATGGATGGTAGTCGTCCCGCGCTGATCACACTTCCAGCTTCCACGGCGCGCGGTATTCCCTGGTGACGAACTGGTCGGCTTCCGGGACGTTGACGACTTTTTCGTTTTCAGCGTCCCACTCGATTCGCTTGCCGACTCGCCAGGCGATATTGAGCAGGTGTCCGGGGTTACTGGCGTAGTGTCCGGTCTCGACGTCCGCCGGTGGGCGGGTGCGGCTGCGAACGTGCTCGACAAAGACCTGGGCGTGCCGATCCCTTGAGGGGCGGGACGCAGTCGAGTAAGCTGTTGAATGAAGTCGCGGTGTCCGGCGATTTGCCGCAACTTCATGGAGGTTTTGGGATATCGAGGTCCCGCCGAGGTTCCCGCGTTGGCGGCTGCATCTGGGAGCCCCCTCGAGTATCCGGGCCGGCTCGGCGCGGCCGCCGACATCCTGCCATAGGAGAGCCCCGATGCGCGTCTCGTTCCGCAATCTTTCCATGCACGCCATGCGGCAGGCCGTGTTGGTGTTGATGGGGTTGGGGTTGTCAGCCGGCGACGTCATGAGCGCCGAGCGTCCCCTCGATTTTGCTCGCGACGTTCGCCCGATCCTTGCGGCCAAGTGTTTCGCTTGCCACGGCCCCGACGAGGAAGCTCGCGAAGCCGACCTGCGTCTGGATACGCTCGAAGGCGCGACCGCCGACTTGGGCGACTACCGCGCCGTCGTGCCGGGCAAGCCGCATGAGAGTCGGTTGATTGCGCGGATCGAGTCGGACGATCCGGACGAGGTGATGCCACCGCCGGACAGCAAGCTGACGATGACCGACCGCGAGCGCAGCGTCCTCCGCGATTGGATTGCTCAAGGCGCCCGCTATGATCGTCACTGGGCGTTCGTTGCTCCCGTCCGCCCGGCACCACCTCACGTGGCGGATCGTGCCAACTGGATTCGCAATCCAATCGACGCATTTGTACTGGCGCGGATGCGGCAAGCCGGCCTGGAACCTTCACCGCAGGCCGACCGCACCACCTTGATTCGCCGGGTGTATCTCGATCTGATCGGATTGCCGCCCACCCCGGCACAGGTTCACGAGTTTCTCGCCGACTCGAGACCGGACGCCTATGAACGCCTGGTCGATCGGCTGCTGGCGTCGCCTCACTACGGTGAAAAATGGGCTCGTCCCTGGCTCGACCTGGCTCGCTATGCCGACACGAACGGATATGAGAAGGACCGCCCTCGCACGATCTGGCCGTATCGGGACTGGGTGATTCGAGCTCTCAATGCCGACATGCCGTTTGATCGGTTTACGATCGAGCAAATCGCCGGCGATTTGCTTCCCGATCCCACCTTGGACCAGCAGATCGCTACCGGCTTCCATCGAAACACCATGTTCAACGAAGAAGGGGGCGTTGATACGGAGCAGTTTCGTTACGAATCGGTGATCGACCGCGTCAATACGACGGGGACGGTATGGTTGGGAATGACGGTGGGATGCGCTCAGTGTCACTCGCACAAGTACGACCCCATCTCCCAAGCCGAATACTATCGTCTGTTCGCATTCTTCAACAACGCCGACGAGCCGAAGCTGAAGATTCCGGACGCCGAGATCGAGCGGCGGCAAGCCGAGCACGATCGCGAATACGCGCGGAGACTGGCCCAATTGGAACGGAAATGGCCGGGCAAAGACGAAGCCGGCCGTCGACGGGCGATCGACGAGCGGTTCCGCACTTGGCTTGCGGAAAAAGAAAAGCAAGCGCATCGCTGGGTCGTCCTGGAGCCTCAAGTGGCCGTGGCGGCGAAGGGGACGACGTTCGACGTGCTGCCGGACGATTCACTGTTGGCGGGCGGCGATTTGCCCAACCAGGACATCTACCAGATCGCCTTTCAACCCGCCGGCCAAGTGATGACCGCGATCCGCCTCGAGGTGTTGCCTCATGAAGACCTGCCGGCGGGCGGGCCCGGGCGGTCTCCCATCACGGTGGGCGACATCATCAACGAAGGCGACTTTCTGTTGAGTGAGATCGAAATCTACCGTGTTCCCGGTTCGGTCGCCTATGACCGGTCGGCTCCTTTGGAAAAGGCTCCGCCAACGTGGCAACGCATCCCCATCGAGAAGACGTCCGCCAGCTACGCGAAGGAGAAATGCGAGCCCGCCTTAGCGCTGGATGGGAATCTCGACACCGGGTGGCGGATCGGCAAGCTGGCCGGCGAAGCGCACCACGCGGTCTTTTCGTTCGCAGAGGCGATCGCTTTCGAGCCGGGGGACCGACTGGTGGTGCGGCTGAATCAATCGTACATCCACAATATGATCCTGGGGAGGTTCCGCATTTCCGCGACGTCGGATTCCGGGCCGGTGTTGAGCAGCGGAGTGAACGCCGAGGCGGAAGAGGCGCTGCTGGTTCCCGCTTCGCGGCGCAACGAAACGCAGCGTCAAGTCGTGCGTCGCGCGTTCCTCTGGACGGTACCGGAGTTGGAAGAAGCGCGAGCGCCGCTGCGCGAGTTTCGTCGCCGACGGCCTCGGGCTCTCACCACGCTCATCATACGTGAACGCCGGCCGCGTGACGCTCGTGTGGCACACCGTCACCATCGCGGCGAGTACTTGCAGCCTCGAGAAGCGACCACACCGGGAACTCCGGCGTTTCTGCATCCGCTGCCCGCGAATGCACCACGGAACCGGCTGACGCTGGCTCGCTGGCTGGTCGATCCGGCCAATCCGTTGGTGGCTCGCGTCACGGTGAACCGCCATTGGCAGGAATTGTTCGGCCGAGGCATTGTGCGAACCAGCGAGGATTTCGGTACGCAGTCGGCGCCGCCGACCCATCCGCGACTGTTGGATTATCTTGCGGTGGAGTTCGTCGAATCGGGTTGGAGTGTCAAGCGATTGCACCGATTGATGGTCACCAGTTCCACCTATCGCCAGTCGTCTCACGTGTCGACCGATCAGCGAGCCAAGGATCCTGAGAATTTATGGTTGGCTCGAGCGCCTCGATTGCGGCTGGATGGAGAAACCGTGCGCGATGTGATTCTGGCCGCTTCCGGGCTGTTGACGACTCGGATCGGCGGCCGCAGCGTCTTTCCGCCTCAGCCGGCCGGCGTGACATCCCTCTCCTACGGAGCCCTGGAGTGGAAGACCGAGACGGGGGCCGACCGCTATCGGCGGGGAATCTACACGTTCACCAAACGGACGGCTCCTTACGCCATGTTCACCACGTTCGATGGTCCGACTCGTGAGACGTGCATTGTGCGGCGAGGGCGGAGCAACACGCCCCTGCAGGCGCTGACGTTGCTCAATGACGTCGTCATCATGGAGGCGGCTCAAGCCATCGGACAAGAGTTGGCCCGCTCGGAGCGACCACTCGAGGCGCGGATCGTGGATTTGTTCGAGCGTTTCGTTTCGCGGGTGCCGGGCAAGCGTGAATTGCAGGCGATGTCGGCTTATTGGCAGGCCGTGCGGAACGACTTCCGGCAGAAGCCGGATGCGGCCCGGAAGTTGGTCGGGACCGATGAGATGCTTGGTGACGACGAGTTGGCGGCACGAGCGGCCTGGACGGCACTGGCGCGAGCGGTCATCAATTTGGATGAAACGGTCAATCGGAATTGAGAGTTGGACCATGCCCGAACGGAACAGAGAACTCGGATGCAGGCGATCGGTGCCGCGGGAACGCGAGGCGATCGAGGCGACGACTCGGCGATTTTTCCTGCGGGATTGCAGCATGGGGTTGGGCGCGATGGCGCTGGCGGAGTTGCTGCGACGCGACGGATACGCGGACGGGACGCCGTCGCCCGCCAATCCGCTGGCTCCCAAGCCACCTCACTACGCTCCCAAAGCCAGGCGGGTGATTTTCCTGTTCATGGCGGGGGGACCGAGTCAAGTGGACCTGTTCGACAACAAACCGGTGCTGGCCAAACACCACGGCCAGGCGCCGCCTCAGGAGATGGTGAAACGACTCCGTCTGGCGTTCGCCCAGCGCAATGCCCGACTGTTGGCGCCTCAGTATGCGTTTCAGCGTTGTGGCGAGAGCGGCGCCGAGATTTCGGAGATACTCCCGCATCTGCGCGAGGTGGCCGACGAAATTACCATCATCCGGTCGATGCATACCAACCACTTCAACCACGCTCCGGCGCAGATCTTCGTGAATACGGGAAGTGGTCTGCCGGGTCGTCCCAGCATGGGGTCGTGGGTGCTGTACGGTCTGGGTAGCGAGGCGGATGACTTGCCGGGTTTCGTGGTGTTGTCCTCCGGTGGCGGCACCAGCGGAGGGACGGCCAACTTCACCAGCGGCTTTCTGCCCTCGTCCTACTCCGGTGTGCCGTTTCGCAATCAGGGAGATCCGATTGTCGATGTGGCCAATCCGCCCGGCGTCGATCGAACGTTGCAGCGGCAGTCACTCGAGTTGGTAAAGCAACTCAATCAGTACCGACTCGAGGAAGTGGGCGACCCCGAGATCGCGGCGCGGATCGGGGCTTACGAGATGGCGTTTCGGATGCAGAGCCGGGCGATCGAGTTGATGGACTTTTCGCAGGAGACAGCCGAGACGTTGGAAATGTACGGCGCCAAGCCCGGCCAGGCTTCCTTCGCCACTCAGTGCTTGCTGGCCCGGCGTTTGATCGAACGTGGAGTCCGCTTCGTCAGTATCTACCTCAAGGGATGGGATCACCATTCCAACGTCAAAGGTGGGCTCAAGAACATGTGCGGCAAGTCCGACCGGGCATCGGCCGCGCTCATCAAGGATCTCAAGCAGCGCGGGCTGCTGGAGGATACGCTGGTGGTGTGGGCGGGAGAATTCGGGCGCACACCGATCGTCGAAGCCAATGCCACGCTGGGGCGGACGGCGGGACGCGACCACCATCCCTTCGCCTATTCGGTGTGGTTGGCCGGTGGCGGCGTCAAATCGGGATTCACGTTGGGCAGCAGTGATGAACTGGGATTCTATTGTGCCGACGATCCGGTTCACGTTCACGATTTGCAGGCGACGATTCTGCACTTGCTGGGACTCGACCATCGGCGACTCACGTTCACCTACCAGGGGCGTCCGTACCGACTGACCGACATCCACGGCAAGTTGGTGCCGCAGATCCTGGCTTGAAGTCGACCGGCCGGCGTGAAATACTGCCTCGGTTATGCGGGGCGCGGCGAGAAGCCGAGTGGAGATCGGAGCTGGTCGATGCAACTGAACCACCGGGCACACTTGATTGTGCAAGGACTGATCGAAGCGGCCAGTGTATTGCGAGTCGATCCGACGAGGATCGGCGGGGCGACGGTGGTCGACTGCGGCGTGAATGTGGCGGGAGGACTGGAGGCGGGTCGCCGGATGGCTCGAGTCGCTCTGGCCGGTTTGGCTCGCGTCCAACTGCAACATGGCGACCCGATACCCGGGACGGGATTGTCGGTGTGCGTGCAGACCGATCAGCCGGTTTGGGCCTGCCTGGCATCCCAGTACGCGGGCTGGCCGATTCAGGAGGACGGCTATTTTGCGATGGCATCGGGTCCGATGCGGCTGTTGCGGGGACGTGAGCCGTTATTGGAGGTGTTTGTTCGGCGGTTTCAAGAGTCGACCGCCGTGGGAGTCTTGGAAACGGGTGCATTGCCGTCTGCGCAAGTCGTCCGGAGCATTGCCGAGGCTTGCCGGGTGCAACCGGAACAATTGGTGCTGCTGGTGGCTCCCACGCGCAGCATCGCCGGAACATTGCAGATCGTGGCACGATCGGTCGAGACGGCTCTGCACAAACTGCATGAAATCGTCTCGGAAGAGGAGCTGGATCTGCACGCCGTACTTTCGGCCTCCGGATCAGCTCCTCTGCCGCCGCCCGCTGCCGATGACTTGACGGCGATCGGTCGGACCAACGATGCGATTCTCTATGGGGCTCAGGTAACACTCTGGATCGACGCTGATGACAGCACGCTGCGTTGCCTGGCTCCGCGTCTGCCCAGCTCGTCTTCGCCCGATTACGGCAAGCCGTTTCGCCAGATCTTCGACGAGGCCAAGGGGGACTTTTACTCGATCGATCCGATGCTATTCAGCCCCGCCTGCGTGCGGCTGATCAGTGTCCGGTCGGGGAGCTGTTTTCGTGCCGGCGAACCGTCGCCTCGGCTGCTGACCCAGTCGTTCGCAGCGGCCGGGAGTTGAGTTTGCCATGAGACGGCTGGCCGTGCTGGGACGCGAGGACGAATGGCATGTTCGCGAGCTGCTGCGGGCGTGCCAGTGCAACGGCATCGCGACGGAGTGTCGTTCGTTCGGCTCCATCGACGCGATTTGTGGTGAGCCGTCCCATTACGAGTCTTTTTGGGCAGCAACCGACGCGATGATCGTCCGCTCGATGCCTCGCGGTTCGTTGGAACAGGTCATCTTCCGCATGGACGTGCTGGGACGCTTGGAAGCCGAAGGCCGCGTCGTCTGCAATCCGCCGCGCAGTTTGGAAGTGGCGATCGACAAATACCTGACGTTGACTCGGCTTCAACAGGCGGGGATTCCCATTCCCCGCACGATCGTCGTTCAGGACGCGGCGGCCGGGCTGAGAGCGTTCGAGTCGCTAGGTGGCGATGTCGTGCTGAAGCCGCTGTTCGGGAGCGAGGGGCGCGGAATCATCCGCCTGACGGACGCAGAGCTGGCATGGCGAGCCTTCAAGACGATCGAACGCCTCGAAGGAGTCATCTATCTGCAGCAGCACTTGCGGCATGTCGGCTTCGACGTGCGGGCGCTGGTGGTGGGAGACGATGTCTTCGCGATGAAACGCGTCAACGAAAACGACTTTCGCACTAATCTCAGTCGGGGAGGTCGTGGCGATCGCTTCGAGCTTCCCACACAGTGGGAAGAATTGGCTCGACGGGCGGCCAGGGCGGTGGGGACGATGGTGGGAGGCGTCGATTTACTGCCGACCGAAAACGGAAAGGTCGTGGTGCTCGAGGTCAACGCGGTGCCGGGGTGGCGGGGGATCGAGCGTGTCACCGGCGTGCCGATCGCCGAGCGGATCATCGGCCTGGTGGAAAGAAGCTGGAGAACGCGAGGCTGAGAGGAGGCGAACAGGGGCTTGCTATTTGTACGAACGCCACTCAGACGCTCAGGTTCTTTGGTGGGTGCATGCACTTCTCCGATTCTTGGGAATCGGCTGACATTGACCTCGGTGCGAGACTCAGCCTACAATAGACATTGATTTCGATCGTGGCTTCGTCCTTCATCGTCAGTTGTTCCGTTATGCTCACCGCCGCCACATCCTGGATGACGGTTGTCGCCATGCTGGTCTGCCCCTATTTCTGCATGGGGCAGGCGCTTTCGGTGGGCAGATCGTGTGATCAAGCCGTGGCGACAGCGGCCGGAACGGATTGCTGCTGCTGCAGTACGCACGATTCCTGCGATCTCTCCTCGTCGGAGTCGGTTCCCCAGCCCAGCAAGGAAGCCGATCCGGATTGCGTGTGTCACGGAGCGGTATTGCAGGCGGGCGAACTTCGCAGCGCGGTGCCGATGAATGAGATGCCGCCGAGCATGGCAAGCTGCACCGTTTTCCGATGGCGGCATCCGGGCGAATTCTCGGATGGTGCCATCGATTCGCAACGATCGTGCCATTTTCCGGCGGCGATCAGCGGGCGTGAAGTCTGTCTGCGCGCGGGTTTGCTGTTGATCTAACCGGCGGTTCTCCATGCCGGTGCGGACCTAGTGTTGGGTTTCGCATTTCCTTCGCCTCTTGAGTATGTGTTCGAGGCGGTGATCCCATGTTTCTCTTGGCTGCGCGCCTGCGCACCGACAACGGCTTTGGAAGTAGGCGTTAGAACCATGAGTGTTCAAGCAAATGACTCGCCATCATCCGAAACGAATTCCGGCTCGACTCCCGGCACTCGGGGGCCGGCGCTGCGAATGATGGCAGCGGTCTCGCGCTCGATTCCCACGCTGGTGGTGATGCTCGTGCTGCTTGGTATCGCGTATTGGGGGCACGAGCACGACTGGAAGCTGCCCAAGTTCTCCGAGCTGGCGGGGAGAACCGCATCGTCCGGCGTCGAGTGGTGCGAGGAGCACAGCGTGCCGGAGGCGGAGTGCATTGCCTGCCACGCGGACCTCATGCCGAAGGGCAAGTTGCATGGCTGGTGCAAGATTCACGGGGTGCACGAGTGCGTCTTCGAACACCCCGAGTTGGCTCAGCTTTCCGAAGTTCCTCAGATCGAGCAAGCCGACTTGGAGCGAGCGGCTCGAGCCTTGGCGCTTCGCCCTCGCAAGAAGAACGACCGATCCTGCAAGCTCCATCTGCGCCGCATCCAGTTCGCTTCGAGTGCGGCGGCGGATAAGGCCGGCATCGACATCGGGCTGGTCGATCGGGGGCCGATTGTCGAGACGATTTCGGCGACGGGCGAGGTCGTCTACGATCCGACGCGGGTGGCCCGCCTGGCGAGTCGCGCCGGCGGGACCGTGTGGCGTGTGGAGCGCAACGTGGGCGAGCGAGTGCGACAGGGGGACGTGTTGGCGATCGTGGATGCGGCCGATGTAGGGGCGGCCAAGGCGGCGCTGCTGCAAGCGG
>JALSIV010000345.1 GCA_026989685.1 Pirellulaceae bacterium
GGTGTGTGGCCCCTGTTGCTTGTTTGGACGCTGGCACGGAGCCGGACATACGCGCCGGAAACTTCGCGCATCGCCCTCGCCGCACAGTTCCTAACGACACTGCTGACAGCGCTGTTGCTACTCAACGCGGGCTTCCGCTTCACGGGAACGGGAACGCGACTGGGAGACTACGACTTCGTCAGTCAAACGCTATCGGGGATTCCGCAACCTGATGACCGGCTCCTGCGACGTCAACCGAAACAGTCGGGCAACCGGTTCGCAGACACCTGGCTCGGTCGCATTCCCCTGCCGCTTCCTCGCGATTTTGTCCAGGGAATCGATGAGCAAAAACGCGACTTCGAGACGAACACGCCGGCATATCTCGCGGGAAAAATCCAGCGCGGAGGCAGATGGTATTTCTACCTCTATGCCGCGGCGATCAAGATCCCCGTCGCCACCTGGCTGCTGCTGCTTTTGTCGCTGGCGGTCGGCGCCGTTTCCTTCGCCAAACGCACCGAAGCACCGAGCACCACCGTGCCGTTGGCCGTTCCGGCTCTGGCACTGCTGGTGCTTGTCAGTTCGCAGACCGGCATCAACCACCATTCGCGTTACGCGCTGCCCGCTCTGCCGTTCCTGCTGATCGTCGCATCGGGAGCGCTGCGAGACGGCAGCACCGTCGCGAGTCTCTTGCGAACGAGTATCGGTATCGTCCTTGTCGCTCTTGCGGCCGCTGAGAGCCTGGCCGTCTATCCTCACAGCCTATCGTTTTTCAATCTGGCCGTCGGCGGTCCGGCCCAAGGCTACCAGCACCTGGGCATTCTCAAACCCGAAAGCAATCTCGACTGGGGACTCGACATTACCTACCTCGACGAGTGGCTGCGCCGGCATCCGACTGCCCGTCCCCTATACGCCGACATCGACTCGGTCATGCCGCTGTCGGTGCTCGACATTGACGCGAGACCGCCGGAAACCTCGCTGGAGCCGGGTTGGTACGCGATCAGCGTCGGCGCCCTGGTGCGGACGCAACGGTACCAGGCACTGACGGAAATGGAGCCGGTGGAGCGGCTCGGCTACACGATCTACCTTTACCACGTGCCAGAGCCTGCCGATGCCAACTCGCGCAAGGAAGCCCCCCCTTCCAACAGCGAGCGGTAGTGCGGCAAGACCGGCCGCCCGGCTCCTGCAACCATACCGGGCGGATTCCGGTTTTTCTATTTCCATTACAATGGCCGGCATGTCCGATTCAACGCGCTCGCCGACATCCGAACCGTCTCACAAGACTTCCCTCGGCAACCGGCCGGACGGCGGTGGACAGGCGAAGCGAACAGCTTGGCCGCAAGTTTCCAAACAGATCGCCGCCGCGGCGGTAACGAGTCTGATTTGCTGCGCCGTGTTGGGTTTGCACGCCCGGCAGATGATCGCGTCCAAGAGCGCCACGTTCGATGAGACGATCTACATGGTGCTGGCTCAAAGCAGCCGCGCCTTCGGCTTCCCCGATCCTCGATTGGCCTCGATGGGAGTCGCCCCTCTGCCGGTCTGGGTTGCGCACCTGCCCGCCAATTGGAACCGTCCTCAGTTTCGAATCGACTATCTGCGCGGAGAGCCCGATGACGCCGCAGCGATCCGCCATGCACGCTGGATCGCCCTCACCATGTTCGCCATGCCGGGAGTCATGCTCGTCGTCCTCTGGCTGGGCCGGCGCCGCGGCTGGCTTGTTGGCCTGGCGGGCGGACTACTGCTCGCGCTCTCTCCCAGTTGGATCGGTCACGGCTCACTGGCCACGACCGACGTGGCGGTCGCCACTTGCTGGCTATTGCTAGCTGTCTGCACCACGGCCGCTTGGCGGCGTCCGACGGTCACCTGGCTCGTCATCGTCTGCCTGACATGGGGAACGGCTGTGGCAGCCAAATATTCGGCACTGGCGGGGCTGCCGCTGGTCCTAGCAGTCGTGGTTCGCTTCGTTTGGATGCGTGATCGCTCGGTCGCGACCAATCTGGCTCGAGTCGCCACCGGAGCCGTCGCCGCAAGTTGTCTTGCCTTGATGGTGACGTGGATGTGGCACGCCTGCGAATGGAACCGCCTGCCCGGCGAATCGGCGGACCAAGACACGGCCCTTGTCCCGGCACCGGTCGCCGGCGTGGTGGCTCAATGGCAGCACCAAAAGCGAGGGCACCCCGCCTACCTGCTGGGCGACGTTCGCTCGCACGGCTGGATCGCCTATTTTCCCATAGCCCTATTCTGCAAGAGTTCACCCGTGGAATTCCTCGGCTTGCTGGCGCTGTGGATCGCACCGCCGCTGCTGTGGTGGCGCCGCCGATCGGTCGGTCGCGACAGAGCCGATCGGCCGCCCCGTCGTTCGGATCCGGCAGTGGCGATGTGGATCGGCCTGAGCTGGCTGGTGGGGCTGACGGCCCTGGCGTCGACGATCAATCTGGGGCACCGTTACCTGCTGGTGCTCTATCCGCTGGCCATCCTGTTCGCTGTGGATCGGCTGGCACGGTGGCGCATCACCTGGACTCGCTGGCTGATCGGCGCACTGGTCGCCGGCCAGGCGATCGTCGCCGTCTCGACAAGTCCTCATTTTCTGGCCTACTTTTCGCCCCTGGTCGGAGGCGGCGACCGAGGGCACTTGTGGTTGGGCGATTCGAATCTGGACTGGGGACAGGACTTGCCCGCGCTGCGCCGCTGGTGCCGGCGGCATCCGCGGGCGACGGGCCGGATCGTCTATTTCGGCACCGCCGATCCCGGCCAGGAGACCATCATCTGGCCGACCGCCTCGGCGGCCGATTGGGAAAACGGAGCGCCGTTTACCTATTTGGCCGTGTCGGTTACGGTGCTGCAGGAGATCTACCCGCCATGGTTCGACGGTATTCAAGGCGAGTTGCCTCAAGGGCTGGCCGCGAAGCTGTTGCGAGAACGCCCCGTGGCGAAGGCGGGTCATTCGATTTGGATCTTCGATCTCGATCAGCCTCGCATCCGCGACTGGCTGCGGCAGTACCAGCGGAAGCGATCGCAATGAATTGGCAACAAATGGCACAGCGACGAAGCCCGCAGTTGGAACGCTTTGCGCGGCTCGGTCTGCGAGGCAATCCGTTTCGAGTGTTGGAACCGGAAGAGGTCGTGGCGTCGTTTGTGCCGTATGACGGGGCGTCGGTCCTGGAGTTGTCGCGACTGCTCGAGTTGGACACGCCTCTGATGGAGTTCTCTGCTGGGCAAGGCGTGGGCAAGACGACGCTGCTGCGAGTCTTGGAGCATCATTGGAAAGAGGACGGCCGCTCGGTCGAATATCATTACCTCGATGCGCAGCGGATCGAACCGCTCCCGGAGCCCCGTTCCGACATCGTCATCATCGATGAAGCTCAGCGAATGTCGCGGCTCGAGCGAACGCGGATGCTGGATTGGCTGGACGCCACGGAGGGGCACGTTGTCACGGGAACCCACCGCTTTTGGCGAACTCGGCGAGTGCCGCTGCGGCGACATCGCCTCCCGCGGCTCGACCTCCACCGAATCCGCGCGTTCTTTCGCCAGCGGATTGCCATGGCGGGTGCTGCCGGGCGATTCGAGCTGGCCGACGATGCGGCGCGATGGCTGTTGCGGCGCGGCGTGACACTGAGACGAATCGAACGGTGGCTCTACGAGGTGTTTCAGCGCTGGCCGTCGGAGCCGGCCCGGCACTATCTGCTGCAGAAACAGGAACTCGGCATTCCAACCACTAGGGTGCTATTGCGATGATTCCAAGTAGGGTGCCGGCAGGACGAAGAATCGCACTTCGGCCTGCGGGTCCTTCTTCCATGCCAGTTCGATCACTGACGTCACGGTCCAGACGATGTTGACGTAGTGGCCTGAGTAGCTGATCGGCCCGTCGATCGGCAACACGGCCTCGAACGGAAATGTGTGCTGGCCGTTCAACGGGCCGGTGTGAAGTGTCTTGCTCCACGCGGTCCCTTCGTCGCGATCGCCCCGCCCTTCGGTGTGCCAGCCGATCACGCACCGCACGGCCTGGCAGTCCACTGGCTCGTTGCAGGAAATGTGCACTTCGCCCGACAGCACACTCCCGGCCACGAAATAATCTTTCCATTTGGGATCGGCGCCTTCGACAGCGTCCAAGGCGATGGCGATGCTAGGAGCCATCGGTCGTATCTCCCGTATCCGGCGCGCCGGTCTCGACAAGAGCACGAGGCAGCACGCGGAGTTCGTAGTCGCTCCGGTAGTCCGGCCAGCGAGGAATCTTCGTCTGAATGATGATGGTCCAGTTGATCTCGTTGTTGGACTGTTGGAAGGAGTGCATCGAATCGGTCGGGATTTCCAACTGCGTCTCTGCGGCCAGTTCCTGTCCCGGAATCAACTTTCCCGGTGGAAGAAGGGACACTTCCTGTTCGAAAGCGTGATGCGTCACGGTGTACGTATTGGTGCCTCGCCGGTATGTCGCTCGTTCCGTCATCCGCAGGGTCACGGTCACTCCCTCATGGACTCCGCCTCCTTTGACCGGCTGCCGGTACGCCAGAGAAAACGACTCCCCCAGCAGCAGGGGGTTGACGGAAATCCGCACCACCGGCGACCCCAGTTTGGCTTCCGCCATCAGCCGGTGGATGCCGGCCGCGGTCAGCCCCGCGCCAACCAAGAAAAAGAACCCACCGAAGATCCACAGCGGGAGAGACGGGGAGTTTCCGCGAACGATGGTCCCGCCCACGATCGCGACTACCACCGCATCCATGGCGATCCCGACCAGCAGGAAGGCTCGCCAAGCCACGCGACTTGTGGACGGCTCCAGTTCGACGTCTTTGCGCCGCTGAGCGAGTCGCTGATCGTGTTCATCCATCGCGGCCAAGGTATCGTCGACGGCCTGTTCGGATGTGGAGTCGATGAACCGCGAGCCGGTTTCGGTCGCGAGCGCTTCGGCCAGTCGGCGGGCATCGTCCAGATGCAGGCCTTCGGCAACAACGAATGAATCGCTCAACGGGACCTCGTAGATCACTCGCATGGCGCCGGCCAGCGCTTCCTGGCGACTCTTTCCCGGCGCGACTTTGAACTGTCCGCCCTCCTCGAGTGTCGTGCTGCGGGAGAACGAGAAGAACGCCCACTGCTTGCCCGCTCGCAGGCGCCCCTCCTCGAGTCGTACCACGGCTCGACCGGCCCATGAGAGAACCCCGGCGATCATGATGCCGGTTCCCACCAGTACGAAGATCGACAGAAAGGGAACGATGAACGCGAGGGCGAAGCCGTCGAGCTGATTGGCGCCGAACGTGAAAGCGAGCGTGCCGAACAGGAGCGCAAAGCCGGCGAAAACAGCGCCGAACGGGATGAGCAGGCAACCGCCTCCCGCCCGGGCTCGCTTCCGTGAAACGGCGAACCGCACTCCCTTCCCCGTTGATTCTCGTAGCATCTTCGACCTCCGTGCCACGCGTCGCAGGCAACCCCGATCGTCGTTCGCGGCCACGCGTGAGTCGGCCATTATAGCCGATCGCTGCCGGGAGCACACAGACCGATACACCCCGATCGCCAACCCAGGGCTAGAGGCTGGAGGCCGTAGGGATGGTGATGACAAACGCAAGGCAGTGCCCGATGCGCGCATGGCGCGCCGATGTTACGAAGTCAGACTCGACTGCATCCCGCCCCTGAGGGAGCCGATTGCAGACGCCCACCCTTGTCCACCAAGCCACCGAAGTCGCAACCTATTCGACAATCAAATCCCACCAGGAACGCACAACGAAATGGAATGTCCCGTCTGTCACTGCCGAGCGATCGGATTTGTGGAGTGGGGCCGGGCGTCCCATGCATTCGACACCGCGTGCCTGCACTGCGGATTCTCGCTGCGCGGCGGCCGCCTACGATAAATCCTCTAGTCCGTACTCACGGATTTTCCGCTGCAGCGTGCGAACGCTGATTCCCAGATTGCGAGCCGCATCGATCCGCTTGCCGCCGGTCTGCTGCAACGCCCGCCGGATCGCCTCACGCTCGATCGCCTCCATCGTCATTCCCGGCCGAATCAGCGAATCGACTCCGTCCGCTCCCTGCTCCGAGTCGAGCAGGCGCAGTCCGGCGGGCGAACGGAACTGAGACGGATTCACGCCCAGACGGCGAAGCGCCTCTTTCTTGTCGCCACGACAGAATTCGAGTGTCCGCGTGACCAGCAGTTCTTCGACGGGAGTGATCACATCGTCGTAAACGTGATCGGACTGCGACCGCAGCCGGTCGTCGATCCGGGCAACCAAGTCGTACTGAATTGCGGTCGACGGCGCGGACGAGCCGGCAGTCTCCACCGCAGCTTCCTCAGCGCTGTCGCGGATATTCGGAGGCAGGAATTCGGGAATGATCACCGGCCCGGTCGCCTTGAGGACGGCTTGACGCACGACATTCTGCAGTTCGCGAACATTGCCCGGCCACGCGTAACGGTGGAACAGATCGAGCGTTTCCTGGGAGAACCCTTGGACGTCCTTGTTCAAGTCGCGGCAAGCCTGTTGGCGGAAGAAGTCGGCCAACAGGTCGATGTCACCGTCACGTTCCCGCAGAGGCGGCAGAAAGATCGTGTAGCCGTTCAGTCGATAGTAGAGGTCTTCACGAAATCGCTTCTCTCGCACCAGCCGCTCGAGGTCTTGGTTCGTTGCGGCGACAATCCGCACGTCGGTCTTGATCGTCTGGTTGCCGCCGACTCGCTGAAATGTCTGATCTTGGAGAACGCGCAACAGTTTGCTCTGCAGTACCAGCGGCATGTCGCCGATCTCATCCAAGAACAAGGTCCCGCCGTCACACAACTCGAACTTCCCCAGCCGACGGCGATCGGCTCCGGTAAACGCTCCTTTCTCGTGTCCAAACAACTCGCTTTCCAAAAGAGCCTCAGGGATCGCCGCACAATTGACCGCCAGGAAGGGCCGTTCGGACCGTCGACTGAAGTGATAGATGGCTCGCGCCACCAGCTCCTTGCCGGTACCACTTTCTCCTCGAATCAAGACCGCGACGTCCTGCGAGGCGACCAGACCGATGTCCTTGTAGACTTTCTGCATCACGGCCGATCGGCCAATGATCACATCGCCATCGGGCGCTGCAGGCGAAGACTGCCTCACGGCATGAATCGACGCCATGTTCCTCACGTCCAACGCATGCTGGGCTGCTTGCCGCACATCGGCGACACGCAGAGGCTTGACCAGATAGTCCAAAGCCCCCAGTTGCATGGCCTGGATCACCAGATTGCTCGAACCGGAAGCCGTCACGAACACCACCGGCAGGTTGGGGTCGAGAGCCCGCAATTGCTGGAACACCTCCAGGCCGTTGGCATCGGGCAGCAGCACATCGAGCAGCACCGCATCCGGCCGCTCGCGGCGCGCCAATTCCAAAGCCTCCTCGCCCGTCTCCGCCAGCAACAACGAATGCCCCTCCTTTTGCAGGGCCTGCTGCATCAAGTGGCGATCGGATCGCTCGTCATCAACGATGAGAATGGTGGCCATGGAATGGGGCGAGTCGAGATGGAATCAGGGAGTGGTTGCCATTGAGGAGCCGTCCGCCTCTGCGAGCGATTGTCGGGGGGGCGGCCGGCCAGTGCAACCGGTTGCCGACTCCGGTTTGGCACGTGGCTTGCTCTTCCCACCTTGCACCCGGCACGGGGGTCCCCCATCATTGTGACGCGAGATGAAACCGGGGCAAGGAGGCCGCGAACGAGGCGGTCGAGTCGCAGCATTCGCTGGCGAGAGTGCGAACATGGCCAAACACGTCTTCCGGCTGGTACTTCCCGAACGCCGCGTGGTCAACGCGATTGTGGGCCGCTTCGAGTTGCGGTCACCGCGTGAGATACCCCGATTGGGGGAGCGAGCCCGCCTATTCTCCGCACTGGTCGAACTTCCGGCGCGTCGGCGCGAGGAGCTGGGTGAGGCGGTGAGGCTGACGGGGGAAGCCTTTCTGGAGGCGTTCGGCGGAGCCGCCGTCACCTTCGGACTGGCTCGCCGACACGGACACCGCCTCGTGGAGGTCACTTTTTCACCGGCTCCGCGAACCGACGGAACGCCCCCTCGAGGCAGCTCGATCAGCGAATCCAAGACGGCAGCCGCCAAGGGAATGCTGGACGAGTTCGAACTGGGAGAAGATTCGCAGGGAAACCCCACCGCTCGGCTGGCTCAAGCCCTCTCGCCCGCCATTCGGGCTCCCAGTGAGTCGGAGGTCACGGTGTGGAGTGAGCTGTTGCAGGCGCCGACTCCCGAAGAGGCTCTGGTGGTAGTCCATCGCTGGAGCCGCTCCCTCTGCGTCGAACTGGGCCAGGTTCGCTCACGCGAGCAGTTGGGCGGCGAGCTGCAGGATTCGGTGGCCGCCGAGAATCTGGCGATGCTCTCTTTGGTCATCAGCAAGACCAAGAATGCGATCGCCATCATGGATGCCGACGCCACCATCCGCTGGGTCAACGAGGCCTTTGTGGGGATGACGGGCTACGCGCCGCACGAAGCCGTCGGCAAGCGGTTCGACGAACTGGTGTTCGGTCCCAGCAGCGCGACTTCGTCCGTGCGTTCCTTCGAGCAGGCTTTGGCGCATGGACACGAATGGTCCGAAGACGTCCTCCAGTATCGCAAGGACGGACGCACGTTCTGGGCCGAGTGCAACTTGACGCCGGTACACAACGCCGACGGGGAGCTCAAGCGGTGGGTCATCATCAACACCGACATCACTCGACGCCGACAGGAAGAGGAGTCGCTGCGAAAGGCCAAAGAGGCCGCCGAAGCGAGTAGTCGAGCCAAGAGCGAATTCCTGGCCAATATCAGCCATGAAATCCGCACTCCCATGAACGCCATCATCGGCATGACGCAACTGGCACTGGCCACCAAGCTCACGCCCGAACAGCGCGAATATCTCACGGTGGTCCATCAATCGGCCCAGTCACTGCTGCAGTTCCTCAACGACGTGCTCGACCTGTCGAAAATCGAATCGGGCAAACTCGAACTGGAAGAAATCGAATTCGGCTTGGCCGACGTCGTCCGCGAGACCATCCGGGCTCTGGCCGTGAAGGCTCACGAGAAGAATCTGCCGATCGAAATCTCCGCTCCGTTGGGACTGCCGGAGATCGTGCGCGGCGATCCCGTGCGGGTGCGTCAGATCCTGTTCAATCTGCTCGACAACGCCATCAAGTTCACCCATCAGGGGACGATTCGCGTCGTGCTGGAGGAGCAATGGCGAACCGACGACGAAGTGGGGATCCATCTGGCCGTGGAAGATACCGGCATCGGGATTCCTCGAGGGCGTCTGGAGCGGATCTTCGAGTCGTTCACTCAAGCCGACGCCTCGACCACTCGCCAATACGGAGGCACGGGACTCGGGCTCACCATCACCGCCGAACTGGTGCAGATGATGGGAGGCCGCATCTGGGTGCAGAGTTCGGAGGACCATGGGACGGTGTTCCATGTCACGCTCCGTTTTCCCCTGGCATCCGACGACGAAATCCGGCGGCGGATCGGCGAACCGCTCCGCGAGCTGCTGCACGACAAGACGACCGCTTTGATCACGCGCGATGCCGCGACGCGTTCGGTGCTCGAACAATGGCTCACCGATTGGGGAAGTGCGCCCGTCGTCAGTCTCACGTTCCAGGAAGCGCTGCAACGCCCTGCTCAAGAGGCGCCGTCGCCACACGACGCGGCGCCCAAGTACGACCTGGCGATCCTCGAACTCGTCGATCGCGATCAGGCTCGAGCACTCTCGGAGGCGGCGCCCGCCTTGGTGCAGCTCGCACGGGCCGTGGTGGCCATCCTGGACATCGACGTCCCGGATGCGACACATCAATGTCACTCTCTGGGCGTTGCCTGTCTACTCAAGCCGATCTCACGAGCAGCTTTGGCCGATACCATCTTAGCGCTGTTCGGCGCCAGCCACCGCGACAAGGCAGACAAGCCATCCGCCTCGACGGGCATCGGCGAAGCTGCCGGCGAGGATGTCTCGAGGGAAGCTCGCCCGTCGAGCGGATCCACGGAGGATTCGCTCCGCGTGCTGGTCGTCGACGATCACGATGCCAACCGCGTGCTGGCTCGGCGCATACTGGAAAAGCACGGCCATCACTGCGTCGAAGCCTCCGGTGGCGAAGAGGGACTGGAAAGATGGCAAACCGAGCCGTTCGATGTGGTGGTGTTGGACGTCCAGATGCCGGAGATGGATGGCTTTGAAGTGCTGAAGCGGATTCGCATGGCCGAACGGGCGACGGGACGTCACACTCCCGTCATCACCTTGACCGCCCATGCCATGCGAGGTGACCGCGAACGGTGTCTGGCGGCCGGCGCCGATGCCTATTTGGCCAAGCCGCTCGATTCCCAACAGTTGCTGGCTTTGGTGGAACAGGTCGCCCATGCGGCCGACGTTACGGCGGCCCGCTCCTCTTCGGCGGCGGCCTCCGCGGCCCCCTTTGCCGGCGCACTGGAGCGGATGGACGGAGACGCCGACTTGCTGGAAGAGCAGATGCGGTTTTTCCTCAACGATGGGCCGGAACTGGTCGAGCGGATCGGCGATGCCATCGACCGTGACGACCCACGACAGCTCGAACTGGCCGCCCATCGCCTCAAAGGACTGCTGGCAGCCTACGACGCCGAAGGGGCAGCGAAACTGGCACGGCAACTGGAGGAAATGGGACGCAGCGGCACACTGCACGATGCCGCCGAGCGACTCGCACAGCTTCGCCCGCTGGTCCAAGATCTGTCTCAGTCGATGCGGGAGTGGATTTCCGCACGAAATCCTTGACCGAGCGGCGTTGGTACCAGATTTGCTGCACTTGCCGGTGAAGCAACGAGCCTGCCGATGGGGCAGCAGCACTCGGCAAGCGTTAGCGTCGGAAAACGGACCTGCAGGAGATAACCGATGAATGTACAGTGGACCTGGAAAGCCAAAGAGGGAGGCGATGAAGCGAGTTTCAAGCGATACTTCGAAGGCAAACTATCGCGGCTGCAGCGGCTACTGAAGCGTTATCCCCCCGACCAGGTCGAACTGAACGTCACCGTCTATCACCTGCCTCACCGCGTCCGACCGTGGGAAACGCGTCTGGTATTGCGACTCTCCACCGGCACGCTCGTTGCAGAAGAGGATGCGGAGTCGCCTCGAGCCGCCTTGGATGTCGCGGTGGACGAACTGACGCGCGAGCTGCGGCGCCATCGGGAAAAAGTCCGCAAAGATTATCTCTACCGTCGCAAGCGGCGGCGACAGGAAGTCGCCGAAGTCATTCCGCTGGTTGTGCCGGAGTCGACCGCCGACCGCAAGGCGGCGTTCTTCAAGTTGATCGAACCGTTTCTCGAGCCGGTCCGCGAGCACGCCCGGCAGGAGATCGACATTCTGGAAATCGAAGGGCAACTCCCGCGCGGCGAGGTGACCGCCGACGACCTCACGGACGACGTCGTGGCCCGAGCCTGGGAGGAATTCCCCTCGCGCCCCCAGTCGTCCCCGCTGGACTTGTGGCTGATCGAGTTGCTCCACCGTCGCTTGGAAGAGTTGGTCAACAACCGCGAAAGCGTCTTGATGGGACAGATCGATGTGGGCGATCGAGAAGACCCGTTCACTCCCGATGAAGACGTACTGGAAGAAGACTTCTGGCTGGAGCGGATCTTTGGATCGCAGGATGTGGAAACGATGGACGAGACGGTGCCCGACGCCCACATTCGCGACGCATTGG
>JALSIV010000346.1 GCA_026989685.1 Pirellulaceae bacterium
ACGCCCGACGCAATGCAGGAGCCGTATGAGGTAATTCTTCGTGTACGGATCTGTGCGGGGGGCCGCCGGAAACGGCGGTCCCTACCGCGAAAAAATGGGAAATGGGAAATGTCCGCTCGGTCCACGGCATCCACTCGGTTCACCTCCCACCTCCCACCTCCCACCTCCCACCTCACACCTCACACCTCACACCTCCCACTTCACACCTCACACTTCACACCTCACACCTCCTCCCATGTTCCCATTGCTGACCAGATTCTCGTTAGCGACTGTGTTGCTCCTCGCTGGACTCCACCTTGCCGGCGGATCGTGCCCGGCGCAAACGTCTTCGCTGACACGGATACCGCCCACATCTCCTTCCGCTGCGGCGTCCACATTTCGTTCCAATGACGGGTTCCGTGTCGAACTGCTGGCGTCCGAGCCGCTGGTGCAAGACCCGGTCGTGCTCAAGTACGACGAACAGGGACGGGCCTATGTGGCTGAGATGTTCGACTATCCCTACACCGATCGGAAGTTCGACCGGGCATGGTCCGACCAGCAGTCGCCGCCGGCGGGGCGCATTCGCATCCTCACGGACGAAGACGGCGACGGAATCTTCGACCATTCGGTGGTATTCGTCGACCACATCTCCTGGCCGACCGGAATCGCCTTTTGGAAAGGCGGAATTTACGTCGCCGCCACTCCCGACTTGTGGTACTTCCGCGATACCGACGGCGATTTACGAGCCGATGTGCGCCGCAAGGTGTTTACCGGATTTCGCAAATACAATGTTCAGGCGGTCATGAATAATTTGCAGTGGGGAATGGATCACTACATCTACGGGGCGGGCGGGAGCAACGGGGGAACGATTACGGCGCCGGGACGCCCGGATGTCAAACCGGTCGTACTCGGCCGCCACGATTTCCGCTTCGATCCTCGGGAGGAAGTGCTGGAAGTCCTGCCGGGTGGAGCTCGTTTCGGCAACTCGTTCGATGCCTGGGGCGAGCGGTTCATCTGCAACATCCGCAACCCGTTGCGGCACTGCCTGTTGCCGGCCGACGCGGCCGTGCGGGGGATCCGTTTTCCGTCCGTCTGGTCGGTGGTCGACGCGGCGCGAGCCGGCGATACATTGGAGGTGTTTCGCATCAGTCCGCCGGAACCGTGGCGCATCATCAATGCTCGCCGATTGGCTAGCGCGCGCCACCAATACGCTCCCCGCAGCGAAATGAACGCGACCGGCTACGTCACTTCGTCCAGCGGCGTGACCGTTTACCGGGGAGCCGCGTATCCTCGCGAGTATCAAGGTGACGCATTCGTGGCAGAAGCGGCCGGCAATCTGGTGATGCGTTATCACCTGGAACAGGAAGGAGTGTCGTTTCGAGCCGAACACGTGGTGTCGGCGAAGAATCAGGAGTTCCTGGCGTCCACCGACAACTGGCACCGCCCGGTCAACTTCACCAACGCGCCCGATGGAACGTTGCACCTGGTCGACATGTACCGGCAGACGATCGAGCATCCCTGGTCGATTCCCGACGACCTCAAGGCCAAACTCGATTTGCTCCGAGGCCGGGAACGGGGGCGCATCTTCCGGTTGGTTCCTCCCCGTTTCGCCGCCACCTACCGCCGGCCGCCGGCACCTCGGCTCCAGCAGGCGTCGATCCCCGAATTGGTGCGACTGCTGAAGAGTCCTCACGGCTGGTGGCGTGAGACGGCCCAGCGGCTGCTGTGGGAACGCGACGATCCGGCCTGTATCGATCGGCTGCGATCGATGCAAACCGCAGCGACCGATCCGCTGGCCCAAGCGTACGCCCTTTGGACGCTGGAAGGCTTGCGAGCTCTGCGCCCCGAAGACCTGGCGGCGGCATCGACGTCTTCCGAGCCGCGGCTCCGCCGTCACGTGGTCCGCTTGGCGGCCCGTCACGTTTCCGTCGACCGACGTTATCGCCCGTTCATTACACGAGCCATCACCGATGACGATCCACGAGTCCGGTTTGAAGCCGTGTTGGGACTTCGCGGAGGAGCCGGTGTCGATACTGCGGCGCTGCTGGCCGAAGTCGCCGACCGCGATGGGCGGAATGCGTTGTGGCAGGTCGCCGTGGTGTCGGCCGCTCAGGGCCGCGAATTGGAGGTGCTGCGAGTATTGCTGTCTCACCTCGAGGCTCGCCCCGATGCCGATTGCAGCCACGTGATCGGGGTTCTGTTGGATGCCGTCAAGACAAACAAGGAGCTGCGCTGGCCGGCCATTGCAGCCTTGGCGGAGATCGCACGAGGCGTTGGAGCCGATTCCAAGCTGAATGACCGGCTGTGGGAATGGGCAGCCGTCCTCGGAGCTTCCAGCAGCGCAGTGGCCCCCACGCGGCCGGAGTTTGCTCTGGCCCGGCGGTGGCTCGCGGAAATGTCTCAGCAGGCTCCCGACGTTGCGCTTGACCGCTCGCGGTCGAGTTCGGTACGAGTCGCCGCCGTGAGACTCTTGGGATGGGATGGCGAATCGCGGTCGGAGGAGGTGCTGTTGGAGTGCTTGCAACCCGATCAGCCTCTGGACGTTCAGTCGGCCGCCCTGGCTGCTTTGATGAGGCGTTCGGGCGCACCGGCTGCCGTGGTTCTGGAGAACTTGCAGCAGTGGTCGCCGGCCATGCAGCGTGAGGCGGTAACGCATTTGCTCGGCCGGACCGAATGGACTCGGCAACTGTTGACCGAAATCCGCGAAGGACGACTGCGCGTGGAGTCGATTCCGCTGCGACACCGGTCTCGCCTGCGCACTTCGCGCGACGCTCAGGTTCGCAAGTTGGCCGACGCGGTGCTGGGAGATCCGGTGAACAGCGATCGAGCCGCCGTGATCCGGCGATACGCCGACTCTCTGAAGATGCGCGGCGATGTGGCCCGCGGGCGTGAGGTGTTTCGCCGCGAGTGTCGTGGCTGCCATCGATTTCGAGGTGACGGAGCGCCGGTCGGACCGGACCTCGATTCGGTGTGTCACCGCTCGCCACTGGAACTCCTTACGCACATCCTCGACCCCGACCGCGAAGTGGCACCGGAGTTTCAACGCTATACGGTGCGGACGAAGGCGGGCGTGCTTCACAGTGGGATCGTCGGCGAAGAAGGGCCGCATGCGATCACGTTGGTGGACGCCGACAATCGGCGGGTCGTGGTGCCGCGAGCCGAGATCGAGGCTATGCGAGCCGATCCCCATTCGCTGATGCCCAATGGTCTGGAGGAGAAGATCAGCGTCGGGCAAATGGCCGACCTGCTGGCTTTCCTGAAACAACCGGGGGCAGGGTGAAGGGGAATGCCCCGTCGATCCACGCCGAAACTGCTATAGGGCGATCGGCTCGGTTTCCGCTAAAAATGAGAGGTGTCCGCCGCACCGCAAGGAGACTTGAGCATGGATGCCCAGACGAGCCGATTCCAGATGCAGCCCCGGTCGATCTCTTCGAGGCGGAGTCTGTCTGCACCGACTTCCGCGTACGTGGTCATTCCCGCTCGCACGGCGTCGACCCGGCTGCCCAACAAGTTGCTGCTTCGGGACACGGGCCGATCGGTACTCGAGCACACTTACCTGGCCGCTTGCCGGGCTCGCCGGCCGCAGGGCGTGTGCATTGCCGCTGCCGACGCAGCCATCGCTGCGGACGCCCGTCGTTTCGGCGGCCCGTTTCAGATGACTCGGACCGATCTGCCCAGCGGAACGGACCGAGTCGCTGCGGTGGCTCGGTCGATGCCTCACATCTCCATCTTCGTCAACGTGCAGGGAGACGAACCGGAAATCGATCCGGACCAAATCGATCAACTGATCGAGCTGTTGGAGATGGACCCGTCCGCTGCGATGGCCACGCTCGCCGTTCCCATTACCGAGCGGGAGCGGTTGGAGGACCCGGCCTGCGTAAAAGTCGTGGTGGACTCGGCCGGCCGGGCGCTTTATTTCAGCCGCAGTCCGATTCCTCATCCTCGAGAATGGTCGGACGACCTGCTGACCTGCGATCCGCCGCTGTTTTGGCAGCACCTGGGCATTTATGCCTATCGTCGCGATTTCTTGCTGCAGTTCGGCGACTTGCCGGCCAGCCGGCTGGAGTCGACCGAGTCGCTCGAGCAACTGCGGGTACTCGAGGCGGGCCACCGGATTCGAGTCGGCTTTACGCAGCATGCGGCTCGAGGCATCGATACCTGGGACGACTATCGGGCCTTTGTCTCCCGGGCCAAAGCCTGCTAAAGTCAACCGCGGGCGAGTCACCGCCGGTGGCCCGGCCTTCCCGGTGCCCTCCCCCAGGCTCCCGGCCGGGAGTGCGTTTTCCTCGGCGTCCGCCACGTATAGTCATCCCCGCGCATGCTCGCCGTCGGGCCTTTAGCCGGAGAGGATCATTCCGTCCATGACCAAGCACATCTTCGTGACCGGTGGTGTCGTCAGCTCTCTGGGCAAGGGACTCACCAGCGCCTCGATCGGCATGCTGCTGGAGCGGCGGGGCCTGCGAGTCCGCATGCAGAAGCTCGATCCCTATATCAACGTCGATCCCGGGACGATGAGTCCCTATCAGCACGGCGAAGTGTATGTGCTCGACGACGGCAGCGAGACCGATTTGGATTTGGGGCACTATGAACGGTTCACGCATAGCCCGCTGACTCGCGATTCCAACTACACCACCGGCCAGATCTACTTGTCGGTCATTGAAAAGGAACGCCGCGGCGAGTTTCTGGGCAAGACCGTGCAGGTGATCCCTCACATCACCAATGAAATCAAACATGTCATCCAGAAGCTGGCGGCTCCCGATGTCGACGTAGTGATCACCGAGATCGGCGGGACGGTCGGTGACATCGAAAGCCAGCCTTTTCTGGAAGCGATCCGCCAGTTTTCACTGGACGCCGACAAGTCGAACTGCCTCTACATCCATCTCACCCTCGTCCCCTACCTCAAGGCGGCCGGTGAACTGAAGACGAAGCCGACGCAGCATTCGGTCGGCCAGTTGCGGCAGATCGGTATTCAGCCCGATCTGCTGATTTGCCGTTGCGAGCGACCGATCAGCCGCGAGGATCGCGAGAAGATCGCGTTGTTTTGCAACGTGCCGATCGACGCAGTGATCGAAGAACGCGACAAGGATTTCTCGATCTATGAAGTGCCGCTGAGCCTCGTCGAAAACAAGCTCGATCAGTTGATCGTCGACCGGTTGCAACTCGCATCGAGCGAACCGGAACTCGAGGACTGGCGAGAGTTGCTTCACCGCCTGAGGACACCTCGCCACGAGATCACCATCGGCGTCGTGGGGAAATACGCCGAACATTTCGACGCGTACAAGTCGATCTACGAAGCCCTCGATCATGCGGGAATGCAACAGCGAACGGCGGTGCGGATCGCTCGGATCCACAGCGAGGCGATCGAACGGGAAGGAGCGGCTCGGCTATTGACCGGGATCGATGGTCTACTCGTTCCCGGCGGGTTCGGTGAACGGGGAATCGAAGGCAAGGTCGAGGCGATCCGGTTTGCTCGGGAGAGGGGGATTCCGTTCTTGGGGATCTGCCTGGGCATGCAGTGTGCCGCGATCGAATTCGCTCGAAACGTCATCGGCCTCTCCGACGCTCATTCGACCGAATTCAGCAAGGACACGCGCCATCCGGTGATCTGCCTGTTGGACGAACAGAAGGAGATTACCGACAAGGGCGGAACCATGCGATTGGGAGCTCAGCCGGCGGTGCTCGCCGATGGCAGTGTGGCGGCTCGAGCCTACGGCAGTTCACGGATCTCCGAACGGCATCGCCACCGCTACGAATTCAACAACAGCTTCCGGGGCCAGTTTGCCGCTCACGGAATGCGGGTCAGTGGAACCAGCCCCGACGGCTCTCTGGTTGAGATCATCGAGTTGGCCGACCATCCCTATTTCGTGGCGGTGCAATACCATCCCGAATTCAAGTCGAAACCGACCAGCCCTCATCCGCTGTTCGCCGCTCTGGTCGAAGCGTCCGTGCAGCGGCACCTGGGGCGAGCCGAACAGGAGCGTCAGGCTCAGCAGAGTCAGGATTCGGGTGCCGATTGCGGGGTCGCCGAGCCATCGTCGACGATGGCGGACGACGCGTGATTTCGCGGGGAACCTGATACCCCAGAATCGAAACTCGCATCGAGTTGCCGGTTGGCGACAATCCACAGACGTCCCGCCAAGAGACACAGCCCCCGATCCTTTCAAGGCTACACAAACATCCCCACGTTCTCGAAGTCGCCAGGTCCCTGATGCAGCCGGACTGGGGGCGACCACCGAGTGTCGAAGCGAGTGGGTGTCTGTGATCGGTGGCCCACTTCGGCTCGTTTCCTCGGCATCGAGCCTCGGAAATGAGCGGGGTTGTGTGTGGAGGGCGTGGGAGTAGCCGTCAGTCGTCGCCTCCGCGGGGACGAGCCCCGCCGCGGGCGGATCAACGTTTGGAGAACTGCGTGCCTCGGCGAGCTCCGTGCAGACCGTACTTCTTGCGTTCCTTCATCCGGGCATCGCGAGTCAAGAACTTGCCGTCACGAAGCGTGGTGTAGAGTTCCTGATCGAGGCTGACCAATGCGCGAGCGATCCCCATGCGGCAAGCGCCGGCTTGTCCCGTGGTACCGCTGCCCTTGACATTGATGATCACATCGACGTCGTTGCGTTTTCCGACCGCCTCGAGTACTTCCAGGACAGTACGTTGATCCTGAGCGCAGGGGAAGTAGGTCTCCAGATCTCGCTTATTGATGGTGATCGTACCCGAGCCCGGCCGAATGCGAACTCGTGCTACCGCCGACTTCCGCCGCCCCGTTCCCAGCGCGTCCCCAGTGATTTTGTCCAGTTTCACCAACATGGCGTCTTCGTCACTCTCTTAACCAAATGATTGTTCCAAAACGAGCAGGCCTGGGTCGGCCGTGGTGTCAATCGTGGCGCTCGAGCTTCTTTCCGATCTCCAGCGGCTTGGGCTGCTGGGCCTGATGCGGATGATCGGGGCCGACGAACAACTTGAGTTTCTTCAGCATTTTTCGGCCGAGACGGCTTTTGGGGAGCATCCGGCGGACCGCCTCCTGCAGGATCAGCTCCGGCTTTTTCTCCCGCCGCGTCTCCGCCGTCTCACTGCGCTGACCCGGGTAGCCAGTGTACCAGGTGTACGTCTTCTGTTCCCACTTTCGGCCGGTGAAAGCGACCTTCTCCACGTTGGTCACGATCACGAAGTCGCCCGTGTCGACGTGAGGCGTATACGTCGGGCGGTGCTTGCCCATCAGGATCGTCGCGATATCCGAGGCCAAACGGCCGACAATCTGGTCTGTGCCGTCTACATGCCACCACTGAGGGGCAACTTCGGCGGGTTTCGCCATGTACGTCTTCGTACCGACCACTGGTTCAATCTCCGATGATCCGCCTGGTAGGCGGCCTGAAAAAATATGTACCCCAAACGGCCCTTCGGGGTGCCGCCGGTTTTTCTTGCAGGGAATCGAGGATTTTACCCCCGGCGGAAAACATCCACAAGGTCTCCTAGCGGATTGGCGGTCAAATTCCCACAATGGGGCGGAAGCCGACAGCGGATGGGAGTCCGCCGGAATAGAGTCCGTCGCGAGCGGATGAGGCGAGTCGTCGGGGATGCCGTCCCCTGCCGACTCCAGTGGTCCCGTACAGTCCCCAGCGGAAAGAAGCACGACTGATGGCGACGATCGGAATATTGCGAGAGACGTACCCGGGGGAACGCCGGGTTGCCTTGGTGCCGACCACCATCGCCAAGCTGAAAAAGAGCGGGCTGGAGGTGAAGGTCGAGGCGGGAGCGGGCAAGGAGGCCGGATATCCCGACGACGAGTACGCTCAGGCGGGAGCACCCGTGGTGGAGCGCCGCGAGGTGTTGGCGTGCGATCTGGTTGCCGGTGTTCGCATCTTGGGGGCCGCCGGCGAATCTTGGTCCGCGGACCTGGAGGGGCTGGGTGCCAGCGCGGTGATCATCGGCAGGTGCGACCCGCTGGGAGCGGCCGATGTCCTCCGCGATGCCGGCTCGCGCGGCTGGACGGTGGTGGCACTGGAGATGATTCCCCGCATCACGCGAGCCCAGAGCATGGACGTGCTGTCATCGATGGCCACGGTGGCCGGTTACCGGGCCGTGTTGCTGGGAGCCGTCGAACTGCCCCGCATGTTCCCCTTGCTGATGACGGCGGCCGGCACGGTCACCGCCGCTCGAGTCTTTGTGATCGGAGCCGGTGTTGCCGGTCTGCAGGCGTTGGCCACTGCCAAGCGTCTGGGAGCCACTACGCAGGCCTATGACGTGCGAGCCGCCTGCCGGGAGCAGGTCGAGAGTGTGGGAGCCAAATTCATCGAATTATCGTTGCCGGAAACATCGGCCGAAGACCAGGGGGGGTACGCGAAGGAACTCGCCGAGGATTTTTATCGGCAACAGCGGGAATTGATGGCTTCGGTGGTGGCGGAGAGCGACGTGGTGATTACCACCGCCGCCATCCCGGGAAAACCGTCGCCGCTGCTGGTGACCGAGCAGGCGGTGAAGGGAATGGCGCCCGGTAGTGTGATTGTCGATCTGGCGGCCGAGCGGGGCGGCAATTGCGAGTTGACTCAACCGGACCAGCGAGTGCAGCAGCACGGCGTGACCATCCTCGGGCCGACCAATTTGCCGTCGGAAGTCCCCTATCACGCCAGTCAAATGTTCTCCAACAACATTGCCAATTACCTCCGCAATCTGGTCAAGGACGGCCAGATCGCCTGGAACATGGACGACGAGATCATCCGCGAGACGGTAGTGGTGCGCGACGGCGATGTGGTGCATCCGCGCATCCGATCCATTTTGGGACTCGATCCACTCCCCCAGGCCGCGGCCGAGCAGACGGCGGCGGTGGAGGAGACCGCGGCCGGCGACCCTCCCCAGCCCGAATCGAGCGGCGAAGACGGCGATTCTGAAGACACTGCTTCTTAAGGTTCAACGGCGAGGAGCCCCGACAATGAAACTCAACGGTATCCGTCGATCAGCCGTTTTGCGGCAATGCGGCTGGGTGTTGGCTTTGTGCTGCGTCCTGCCGTTGCTGCCTGGTGTTGCGACAGGCTGGTCGGACGAAACGCCCGGCGGTGCGGTCGCCCACGATTCCGGTGCCGGCGAAGGTGCGCAGACGCCGGCGGCTCGTTTGGCCGGCCCAACCGGCTCAAGCCCCGAAGATTCCAGTTCCCAGGAAGGGGGGCAAGCGTCGGCGAAGGCAAATGGTTCGGCGGGACTCACCCGTCGTCAGACGCTGTTGACCAGTCTGACGATTTTCGTGTTGGCGATCTTCGTGGGCTTCGAGGTGATCACCAAAGTCCCGCCGACACTGCACACGCCGCTCATGTCGGGCTCCAATGCGATCAGCGGCATCACCATTGTCGGCGCCATTCTGGTTGCGGGCACGGCCGTCGGTCTGGACGGCTGGGTCGGATTCCTGGCTGTGATTCTGGCCGCGATCAACGTATTCGGCGGCTTCCTGGTGACTCACCGCATGTTGGCCATGTTCAAACGTCGATAGACTCCGTCTTCGCCCACACCGTCCTTTTGTCCGGGAAACTCGAAACCGTGGAAACATCGATGTTCACTGTCGACGCCATTGAGAAGCTCGCCTATCTGGTCGCTTCGGTGCTGTTCATTCTGGGACTCAAGCTGATGGCGCATCCTCGCACCGCCGTGCGCGGCAACTTATTCGGCGCGCTGGGGATGGCTCTGGCGATGGCGGTGATTCTGTTACGAATCGACTCTTATGCACTGGTGGTGATCGGTCTGGTGATTGGGGCTGCGGTGGGAGCCGTATTGGCTGTCAAGATCCAGATGACGGCCATGCCGCAACTGGTTGCGCTGTTCAATGGGTTCGGCGGTCTGGCTTCGGTGTTCGTCGCCGGCGGTGCGTTGCTGCAGAGCAAAGACCCGGCCGTGGATGAGCTGTTGGCCACCGGCCTATCCGGTTTGATCGGTGCGGTCACCTTCTCCGGCAGCCTGGTGGCATTCGGGAAGTTGCAGGAGCTGGCCATTTTCAAACGCCCGTTCAAGTTGCCGGCACAACAAGCCATCAACGGGTTGTTGGCTCTGATCTCGCTGGCACTGATCGTGTGGATCGTGCAGCACCACTATTGGAGTTACGTTCCGCTGGTCGTAGTGGCATTGGCATTGGGTGTCTCTTTGACCAATCCCATCGGTGGCGCCGACATGCCGGTGGTGATTGCTTTGCTCAATTCCTATTCCGGGCTGGCGGCGGCGGCGACGGGGTTCGTGATCGACAACAACGTGTTGATCATTTCCGGATCGTTGGTGGGAGCATCGGGAATCATTCTGACCAACTTGATGTGCAAGGCCATGAACCGCTCGCTGTTCAACGTGCTGTTCGGCGTGATGGGGGCCGAGTCGGCGGCGGGCGACGTGGACGAGATCTATGCCACGGTGCGCAGCACCACGCCCGAGGACGTGGCCATGATCCTGGAAGGGGCTCATCGAGTGGTGTTCGTTCCCGGTTACGGCATGGCGGTTGCCCAGGCGCAGCACGCCGTCCGCAATCTGGCGAAGGTGTTGGAGGAGCGCGGAATCGAAGTGCAGTATGCCATCCATCCGGTCGCCGGTCGGATGCCCGGCCACATGAACGTGCTGCTGGCCGAAGCCGACGTGCCCTATGAACAGCTCGTGGAAATGGACGACATCAACCCCACGCTCGACACGGCCGACGTGGCGATTGTGGTCGGAGCCAACGACGTGGTGAATCCGGTGGCTCGCACCGATCCGGACAGCCCCATCTACGGCATGCCCATCATCGACGTCGATAAGGCTCGGACCGTGATCGTGATCAAGCGCAGTCTGAGTCCCGGCTTCGCCAAGATCCCCAATCCGCTGTTCGCGGCCGACAACACGTTGATGCTCTTTTCCGACGCCCAAAAGGCTCTGATCGAGATCTCATCCGCGCTGAAGGAAGCCTAACGCGGGCTGCGCCTGCAAGACGGGAGATGGGAGACGGTCGCTGTCGTCATGTCACTCTGAGACCTGACCACTGATTGGACTTCAAACGATCCTATCCTTCGTGTCCTTCGGTGCGTCAGGCAAAGCCTGGCTGATCTCGTTAGTTGAAAGGTAGTAAGCGCCCATTTTGACCGTGTCGGGGTGCCGAGTTACCTCGGCGAGTGTTTGCTCATTTCTGTGGTTTCGGCAGGCAAGTGGCTTCGGCGACAATGGCCATCGCGGCGAAGGACAGGCTCCGTTTTGCGAGCCAAGCGGCGCGGGCAAGCCCCCAACACGACGGTTGCCAACGACCCGCCGTTATCCGGTTCCGACTGGTGCATCACAGTACCATCGCCCGGGCTCGGTGCAGAGGTAGATCCTGGTATGGGTGGGGATGTTCAGCATGACCGCTCCGTTCGAGCCGAGTCAGTAGGGTGCGCCACCGTCGTTCGGTTTCGTGGGGGTTGCGTTTTCGGGCCATGATGAAGACCTCCTTGGCTGAAAAGGAAAAACACGAACATTTCCAGCCAAGGTAACCCGGCACCCCGACACGGTTAAAATGGGCGCTTACTATTATACGTTGCTGTTACCTGCTCGAGGAGGCCGGCGCAAGCTTGAACCGCGTCCGCCATCTCCGCTACAATCGATAGCGTAGGCAACCGGTTTGCCTCCCGTGTTCTCGCAGA
>JALSIV010000347.1 GCA_026989685.1 Pirellulaceae bacterium
GCCACTGGCACCGAACGGATGGCAGCGGGCGATTCGTCGCAGGCCCTTCCAACTCCCCTTCCACGGACCGTATTTGCGGACGGCCTCAATGAAGTACTGACTGCACGAGGGCTGGAAACGACACCGACCACCCAAAAGCGGACTGAGCACCACCTGATACGCTCGTACTCCGGCAATCAGCCACCAGCTCACCACACGCGCGAGCCATTGGCAGATCGCTGGGACGCGGCCGAGCCACGTCGAACCGGCCGAACCGTCGCGACTGGCAGCACCCGCGTCGTCTGGCATTTGGTCCGGCGCGCATGTCATCGTTTCTCTCCGGCCGCCGGTCTCTCCAAGCGATGGGCGACTGCCCGAGTCAATGCAAGCAGGGAACGCCGAACCTGCTCGGCATCCCCACGAGCTCCTTTTCGCGGCCGCACCACGAAATCGATTCCCTGCGGAATGTCATGTTGCGACAACCGGAACGCCTCACGAATCCACCGCTTCCAACGGTTCCGCGTCACCGCGTTCCCGACTCGGCGAGGGATCGTCACGCCCAACCTCGACCAGCCCAACCGATTGGCGACTCCGTGAACCACCAGTGTGCGGTCGACCGCAAACACACCCTGCTTCAACACCAGCGAGAATTCATCCGACCGGCGCAAACGCTGCCGCCGTCGAAGTCGATAACCGATCGAAGACGTCATGGCAAACCCGAAGAATCGGCCCCTTCGTCAAGACCGTCCCGGCCGGGTTTCCGATCGGTCCGGTCCCCATCGGAACGCCCGGTTCTCTCTACGGCTTCCAGCGGTGCAACCAGCGGTTTGCGAGCCCAGTCGTCGACGGGGGGTGGCGAGTAGGGGCGCGGCCGGCGAGGCGTGTCCGACGTGCGCTGAATGAATCGCTTGCAGATATTGACCAGCAACAACCCGGCCGTCACCAGCACGAACATCAGCACCAGCGCGGCCACACCGCGAACCGACCAGGCCAGGCGCGCGGCGATCAACTCGCTGTAAAGCTGCCAACCGAATACCACGCGCCGACTCCTATCTGAAGGGTGAAGGGTGAAGGGTGAGCCGCGCGGGACGTTTTGTTGGAGACTCGTGGAAATGAGACCACTACCGGGTGTCCAACATGCGGCAGGGCAAGGAACACGGCCGAAACTGGAGAACCGCACGGCGGTCTTGTTTGCAGGCTCGAACACCATCGGGCCCACGACTACCATCGTATCTCAGTCCGAGGGTCGAAGCGAGTCCGCCGTTCGAACTGCTCGAGCAACCGGCGGCTCTCGTCGTCCATCTCCTTCGGAAGCACGATGGCAACTTCCAAATAAAGATCCCCCGTGCCCGACTTGCCCTTCACACCATGCCCTTTGACCCGCAGGCGGCGGCCGCTGGACGTTCCCGGCGGAATGCGAACTCCAATCGTACCGTACGGCGTGGGCACGTCGACCTGCGTTCCCAAAGCGGCTTCGCCAACCGTCACCGGCAGCGTCAATTCCAGGTCGAGCCCCTTGCGGCGAAAAACCGGGTGGGGTTTCACGTGGACGGTGATCAGCAGATCGCCGGCAGGCCCCCCCGCCGTACCCGGCGCCCCTTGACCTCGCAGCCGGATCTTCTTCCCGTCCTCAATGCCTGCGGGAATCGAAATCTCGATCGTCTTGGAACTTCCCCCCGACTCCGAAAGCACCACGGTCTGCCGTCCGCCCACCACGGCCGTCTGAAAGTCGACCGTGATCTCGGCTCGCAGGTCGGCTCCCCGCCGGGGCCCCGCACGCCGGCCGCGAGTCCGTCGTCCTCCGCCAAACCCGAACAAGTCGGCGAACGCGCCGAATCCCTCTCCGTGCTCGCGCCCACCGAACAGGTCCGCCAGGTCGATCTCCTCTCCCATGCCGCCAGGGCCGCCGGTGAAGGTCTGCCAGGTGCCCCCACCGGGACCACCCGCCCCCATCGTTTCGAACGCGCTGCCGTAGCGGTCGTACTTTTCCCGTTTGTCCGGATCACTCAATACATCATACGCGGCCTGGACTTGCTGAAACCGCTCCTTGGCCGTCTCGTCGTCCGGGTTCATGTCGGGATGGTATTTGGCCGCCAGCTTCTTGTAAGCCTTCTTAATCTCTTCCGGAGAGGCTTCCCGACTCACTCCCAGCACCTTGTAGTAGTCTTTGTCCATTTGTGCCTGAGTCATCGTCTGTTCCACATGAGTTCTGGCGTGTCCACCGTACCGGCCAACACCGCTTCGCCGCCCATCTTAGCAAACACAAACCGCCACCGGCCAACCCCGGATCGACGGGACGGCTTCGGTACTCCCATTGCCTACCATGGCCTGCTTAACCAGCAAATGACATGCCGAGTCTCAATCCAAGGGGGGCCAGTTCCGCCGTCATCGTCACCTAGAGGATCAGCGGCTGGATCACTCGGCAGCCCAGCGGCCGCAGATGAGTTTGCAGGCGGTCGAACATGGCGGCATCGGTGTAGGTACCGACGATGGCTCCCCCCGAACCGGCGAACTTGGCCGACGCGCCCGCTTCCCGGGCCCGCTCGACCATCTCGATATGATCGGCGGCCAACTCGCAGATCTTCCGCCGGGTGTCGAAGTTTTCGTTGATCAGCCGAGCCAGTTCGGTGGCGTCGCGAGCGAGGATGGCTTGGCGGGCATCCTCGGTCAGCCGAGCGAAGTTCGCCATGGCCTCCACTACGTCCTTATCACCTCGAGCGAACCGGGACTTCAGGTCGTTGTGCAATCGTTCCGTCGGCTCGCTCGCATCCTCACGAAAGGCCACGTACACCGGAGGCAGCCACTGCGGGTCGAGTTCTTCATAGCGTCCGCAGGCTAGACCTTCCCTCACCGCCACCGCCTCGGGCGAAAAGTCCATATAAACCAAACCCTCGTAAACCTGAATCACACGGTCTTGCAATCCCGCGGCGATCCCCAATTCGTCCGTCTCCACCGACAGAGCCAGCGACGGCTGCACCTGTTTCGGAATCTCGACACGGAAGAATTCCATCAATGCCCGCAGCGTCGCCACAATAATAGCGCTGGAACCGGCCAACCCGACGAGCCGAGGAATACTGCTTTCATAGCGGATGGAGAAGTTTCTCCGCCGGAGTTCATGCCGCCCATCGCAGTACTCGTAGAAGCGTTTGATGGTCGCCTTGACGAGTCGAACACCGCCATAATATCCGTGCAATTCCACATCCTGAACCAGCTCTTCCATCGACCCGAATCGAGAGTGATCTTCCTGGCTGGGGACGATTTCGAGATCTTCCCACTCGTAGAGCACAACGCTGGCGGAGAAGTTCTTGATAATGTGGGCGATCGTCTTGCCGCCGTAACCGTCGGACGGATTGCCCACCAATCCGGCGCGAGCGTAGGCGCGTTTGCGAATCAGTTCCATCAGCGGCTACTCCGGTGGCGAAGACGGCTTGACCAGGCGGGCCAACAGGTACTGCCGCAGTGCCGGGCCGTATTCCCGGTCGGCCAGTGCAAATTCCACGAAGGTCTGAAAATAACTCTCGAAGTTTCCGATGTCGAATCGAGGCTCGTCGGGGCGCAGCCGCACGCCCAAGCAGCGGTGGCCGCGCTGGATCAACTGTCGAATGGCGTCGGTCAGTTGGATCTCCCCGCCCTTTCCCGGGGGCGTGGCGTGCAGCATCTGGAAGATGCGAGGGCTGAAGACGTACCGCGCGGCCACGGCCAGGCGACTGGGAGCGTCCTGCACCGACGGTTTCTCCACCACATCGGCCAGTTCGAACGTCTCCGCCTCGCCGTCCTTGGGCTGAGCGATCCCATAGCGGAAGACCTCTTCCCTGGGAACCTCCTCGAACGCGACCACGGCATCCACGCCCTCCTTGACGAACAGTTCCTTCATTCTCTGCACGATATCGGACTGGGCGTGAACGCCGATAATCGAATCTCCCAGAGCCACGACGAACGGCTGATCCCGAATGAGCGACTCCGCACAGAGGACGGCATGTCCCAACCCGAGCTGCCTTCGTTGCCGCGTATAAAAGTACTCGATCGCCTTGCGTTCGAACGCCAGGTCCGCCAGCAACTCTTCGCGCCCCGTCGTCCTCAGGTATTGCGTCAACGACTCATCGGTATCGAAATGGCTCTCGATGGAGTGCTTCCCGCGAGAGGTGACGAACAGCATCCGCTCGATTCCCGACTGCGCCAGCTCTTCGACCACGTACTGTACCACCGGCTTGCGCCCCACCGACAGCATTTCTTTCGGCTGACTCTTGGTTGCCGGAAGCAGCCTCGTACCGTGACCGGCTACCGGTATCACGGCCATATCGATCGTTGGACTCATGGATCTTCTCGTCTGTGCACTTTTTTCGCCAGGTTTCGTCATTTCTGTCCTTGGCGGTCCAGTTTGGCTTCGATTTCCTGCACCAGCTTCTGGTACCCCAAATTTCGTGGTTCTCGGCGGGCCAGTTCTTTGGCCAACTCCAGCGCTCGATCGAGCGGACCGAACTCGTGATAGTAGGTGGCCAGCGCCAGCAAGTAATCGTTGTTCTCCGGATCGAGCTCCCAGGCTCGGCGCAGTGGCGCTTCGGCCTCCTTGACGTTGCCTACCAAATAGAGATTGAGTCCATAGTGGTACAACACGGCCGGGTTGTCCGGCGCCAACTGAGCGTCGCGTGCCGTCAACGGCAGCTCTTCTTTTCGCAACTGGAGGCTCCGCTGCCGGTACTCGTTGGCCCGAGCCAGCCGACTCTGGGCATCTTCCATTCTTCGAGCCTGCATCAACTGGGACGCCATCGCCTCCTGCTCTTCGGCCAGTCGATCCAACAGCGATGCCAGGTTGCTGCGCGAGCCTCGCCCCAGCGGATCGACGCGGATGGCCGTCTCGTATGCCGCGATCGCGTCCCGATCCCGTCCCATTCCCTCATACAACAGGCCTTTGGCTCGGTGCGCATCGCCTCGGTCCGAATCGGCGTCGTACCGTGCCAGCAACTCCCGGGTGACCTCGGCCAGTCTTTCTCGCTGCGGCGTCGTCAGCAGATCCGGGCGCAGCGCCACCGGCAGGCGCTGCAGCACCCGCGCCGCTTCGATCCTTACGGCACGCTTGGGGTCTTCCAGCGCCGGTACCAGCCGTCGCACGATCGGCCCCAACTGTTCCCGCAAGCCGGCCGCGGCCTGCGGAGCGATCCGGCGGGCACCAATCGCCGGGATCCGCCGCTCGTAAGCTCGCACGGCCGCCAGTCGCAACTGCGGATCAGAGTTCTGCAACAGCCGCTCGCACAGACGATAGAATTCGCCGGCCGGTCCAGCCGGCAATCGCTCGGTCGGCTCGATCGGCGGCAACAGCCGCATCGCCTCTTGCACCAGCGTGGCGCGCACGATCGGTGGATACGCGCGCGCAGCGGCCTTGCGAATCAGCATCGATAACACGGACGTGTCACCCCGGCGAGCCTTCACGATCAGGTCGGCAAACGTCTCAGGGGGCTCCCAATCGGAATACCACTTCTCGAAAGCGTCCCAGCACCAACGATCCACCTCACGCAGCGCTTCCCGCACTTCCTCATTACCTCGCAACGCCGCAACGACCCAGTCTCGATATTGCTTGATCGTCTCATCGTCGGTCTGGGGCAACTTGGCACGGTCGAGATGGCAGCGGGTGCAGGCGTTGGGCGTCCCCAGCGAAAGGCTCAGATCAGGACGAGGCACCCGAAAACTATGGTCGCGCCGCGGATCGACCTCCATGTAGGTCGTCTCGGGAATATGACATTCCACACACCGGCTCCCCATAGAACCTTCCCGGTGATGGTGGTGTGCGGGCGTATCGTACTTGCCGGGCGAATGCTGATGGCAGGAAGTACAGACCCGGTTTCCCTCGTATTTGAGCCGAACCGAATGCGGATCATGACAGTCGCTGCACTTCACGCCTTTGTGGAACATTTTCGACTGCAAGAACGAACCGTAAACATAGACCTCGTCCATGATCTGCCCGTCGGGAAAATAGCTGGTCGGCTCGAGCAATTCGTTGATGTAATGGTCGTAGTACCCGTCTTGGGGCCGGAAATGCGGATCGACGACACTTCGTCGCGAGTGGCACGGCGCGCACGATTCGACTTCCACCACGTTCGACTCGTCCGCGAACCTCATGATCGAAGTCCCTTGCCGCAGCTTCCACACCGGATTCCGGGAACGAGCCCACTCGACGTGCACGCTCCCAGGACCGTGGCACGTCTCGCAACTCACATCGATCTCGCTGAAGCGCGAGTGATACTTCAATGCCTGGACGTCGAATCGTTTCTCGAAACCGGTCGTGTGGCAGTCCGCGCACATCGTGTTCCAACACTGTGCGGACTGTGTCCAGTGCAAGGGATCGTTGGGGTCGAGTTTTTCCGGAACGTCCGGGGGTGGAACATAGAACCACCGTTGCTGTTGGGTATCCCACGAAATCCGGAGCACCTGCAACCGGCCGACCTCGTTGGGCGACGACGCAGTGCGGTCGAATTCCACCATATACTGCTGCAGCGGCGTGTAGCCCAACACGTATTTGATCTCGAACTCGGCCATCTCGCCCCCCGGCCCCTCGGTGTAGATCCAGTAGCGGCCGTCACGGCGAAACAACCGCGAAGTGACGTCGTGGTGTGTCACTTCGACATCGGAAAAGTCACCGAGCACCGTCTCGGGAGTCGCCCGGTCCATTGCCAAATCGTGGTGGGAACCGGCGAACGCTCGAGCCTCCGCCCGGTGACACTCGGCACACGTGGCACGACCGACATAACCGGCCGTATTCCAGTCGCGAACGGGACGCCGCCACGCGTCCGCAGCCATGCAAAGGCCGACCACCACGAGTGTGACCAGCCCCAGCAAAGCGAGACGGCGACGCAGAAAGCCCCCCCTACTTGGCGAAACCGAAGCATCCGGGGAAGAATGAGCCATATCGATCAAACGGAATCTAACGGGAAGCGCGACAGGAAGACGTGTGGCATGGCCGGGCCAGGCCAAACCGCCATTATGTTTGGCCATCGCACAGGCGGCAATGCGTGCGGATCCGACCTCGCAAGGCCGATCGTGACGAGTGTCGCGGAAATCGGGTTCCCATCGATGGCAGCAGCCAAGCCAGTTTGGCGAGAACAGCAAGACCCCATTCGGCGATAAGAAAGCCTGGGCAGAGGGAACCTGCTGCGCCGTCTCCTCGAGATGAGAACGGCGCCCGTCCCGTACACGACACCTCCTGCACGGAAGCAGCCTTGATGAGAAAACAGAGGCGGGTGTTCACCTGTTGTCCACGAATCGCCTGTGTCGTGCTCCTGCTCGCCGGAAGCACGCTGCCGGCGCAGTCGCCCATGACTCACCCCCGGCCGGACTATGCCCCCGACTGGCCGGAGGTTTCGTGGATCATTGCCACCAAATGCACCGGCTGCCATCGCCCCCAGTCGGAGCAGACCGATCTGACGTCGTACGCTGCGATGATGGCTGCCGGTCATGCCGAGGACGATCCGTTGATCATCCCCGGTGACGCCGAAAACTCTCCGCTGTGGCAGAAAGTCGCCTGGAATGTGGATGCTCGCGTGGGCAGCGAGCTGCCGGACGAACCGGAAATGCCCCCCAAGCGTCACGAGTGGCTGACGCGCGGACAGCTCGAGCGGCTGCGGCGGTGGATCGATGCCGGCGCCAAGCAATTCGCTCTTCCCGGTACTTGCCAACCGCGCCCTTTGAGCGAGCTCGACTTTCCCTCCGCCAAACAGTGCGGCGCGTGCCACCCCCGCCAGTACGAACAGTGGTCGCGGTCGATGCATGCCTACGCGCAACACAGTCCCGTCTTCGAAGCGTTCAACCTGACGCTGATCGAACGGACCGGCGGCACGCTGGGAACCTTCTGTTCACGATGCCATACGCCGATCGGAACGACACTCGGCGAAAACGGATCCATGCGAAATGTCCACCGGACACGCATCTCGCGGGAAGGAGTGACCTGCGTGGTCTGCCATCGGCGCGGCGACGGCGTCTACCGCGCCAGCGGCCGCATCCATGTCGAGCCGGGCGGGATTGTCAGCGGTTGCATCTACGGGCCGTTTGATGATTCCCCGTCCCAGCCGACCGGCGCCCATCCGTCGATCGGCCGGCCCTACCTGCAACAACCGCAGTTTTGCGCCGAATGCCACGATGTGGTCAGCCCCAGTGGCGTGCGACTGGAAGAGGCGTTCGCCGAGTGGCTGCACAGCCCTTCGGCACGCCGCGGTGTGACCTGCCAACATTGCCACATGGGACCCGTGCAGGGGAAACCGATTCCCGAGGACCATTGGCCGGTGGGACCGGCTGCCGAGGTTCCCGGAATCCCCATCGAGAAAATGCCTCAACGGCCACTCTCGGACCACACTTTCGCCGGCCCCGACTATTCGATGCTTCCGGATACCGAGTTCCCCTGGAAACTCGATTGGATGTATGAGGTCGACTATCGCGACGAGTCCCGTTTGACACCGTACCAGCGGCGCTCGCTGTTGGAGTTGCGGCGCGCCAACCGCCGGCAACTGGCCATCGCCACCGCCAAACGGTATGAACTGCTCGGCAACGCGGCCCGCATCCAGGTGACCCATGCCCCGGTAGCCCGAGCCGGCCGGTTGCCGGTGACCGTCACCGTCACCAGCATCTTCGGCGGTCACCACTTCCCCACCGGGTTCTCGGCCGAACGCCAGGCGTGGATCGCCATCGATGTTCGCGATGCCGGTGGCCGTGTGGTCTACCGCTCCGGAGACCTGGATCCCAATGGCGATCTGCGGGATGCTCACAGCGATGCCGTGCGAGCTCACCAGGTCCCCGCCGATCTCCATCTGTTCAGCCTGCAAAACAAGTTCGTCACACTGACGCAGAAGGGAACCGAGGGATCGGTCGTGCTTCCCGTCAATCGCTTTGTCGCTCCCATCAGTTTCGTCCGTCCGGCGCCGCTACCGTCGATGAGTTTCGGGCGTCCGCCGGGACTGCGGATCGCCAAGGCCAGCTTGCCCGCCGAACAATCGATGCACCGTACGTTTCACATCAATGTTCCCTGTGACAGCGACTCGCTGACCATCGACGTACGGTTGCTGTTTCGGCACCTGCCTCCCAACCTGCTCGACCGAGTCGGCGTCGCCCATCTGAAGCCTCAACTGGAAATCGTCACCATCGATCAGTATCGCGCCGTCGTTCCCGTCGTTTCTCGACCATCGAAGAGGCTGTCGCGAAACTCCATGCCCCAAGCAACACCCCCGAGGCCGGAAAGCGGCGTGGCCGGTCTTGTTACAGGCTCGAAAAACCCATGATGCAGTCGCGTTGCCAGTGTCGTCACTTCCGCCGGCTGGTCTTCGGATTGGCTGCTCTGGCGGCGCTGCGCGCATCGGCCGACCCGCCAACTCGCGACCTGATCCCACCCCCGGTCGGCGTGTCGTTTCCCGAGCTGCCCCCCGAGCCCGTTGCGCCGGGTCGGCTCGAGCTTCCATCCCTCCAGCACGAATTGGCGGAGAAAGGGGGCAGTACGCTTTACGTTCCGGAAGGGGACGCGGTTGCGTCGGGATACAGTTCCCAACTGACGCATCATCCTCTGCTTCGTCTCAGCGAAGACTGGACGGAACCCCAACCGTTCACCATCGGCCCGCCCTACCTGGGCACCGGCCCCGTTCAACTCTACGGTCGCTGGCCCGGTACCGACGGCTACGCCTGGGAACCGCGGTTCGTCCAGTACGGCTCCTACCAGCTTTTCGGTTTCGGCATCCGTCAGGGAGGTCGCGATCAGGTGGCCCTGGGCCATCAACTGCTGCTCGACTTCGATCTGAGACTGACGGGCACCGAGCGTTTCCACGTGCAGTACCGGCCGATCGGTCGCGACGGCAGCGGGGGCTCGTATTACCAGTTCACCAGCCCCAGCGGGTATGTGGACGCTTCGACGGCCGAGCCGTCTCGCTACTGGTTCGAGGGGGAATTGGCCAGCATGTTCGGCGGATACCTGTCACCGTTGGTCCGAGCGGACATCACGGTCACCGCCGGCAAGTTCCCCTTTGCCGTTCACAACTTCCTACTGATCAACGACGAACTCCTGGGCGTGATGCTCAGCCAGGACAATCTTACTGTCGGCAACCTTAGCAATATCAACCTGCAAGCCTTCTATTTCTTCAACGATGTAAGTGCTCCCTATCCGGAGCAGGGGCGCGCCGTCGGTCTGCACGCGCAGATCGACCACCGAGGCGCATTTCATGAACTGACCTACGTCTACTGGGATCCCGATGATGGCGGTGACGGCGTTCACCACGCCGCGTTCAGTCGAACCCAGATGATCGGGGCTTGCACGTTGGCCGCTCGAGCCCTGCTGAAGATGGCCTCCGCCCGTCGATTCGGGAACGGACAGTTGTTCGTGCTGGAAGCCAATCGCGAATGGGATGTGCCGATTCATTTGGCGGGTTGGGAACCCCATCTGCTGTTCGCCAACCTCTACTGGGCCACACCGGGTTGGCGCAGCATTGCGGGTGCCAACTTCAATCGCCTGGAAACGGCGTTCGAGGTCAACCCGCTGGTCAACATCGCCGCCGGCCTGCAACCCGACGACCGCTGGGGGATTTCCGGAGGTGTCCAGTGCTTTCGCCATCACGAAGATCAATCGCTCACCCTGGAAATGGCGATGGAGAGTATCCGCGGGGAGCCGGCATGGGGATTGGGAGCACGCTATCAACAAAAGCTGACAGCGCGAACGTGGTGGGAACTGCTGGCCATCGCCAACGAATCCGAAGATGCGGCCCGAGACCGACTCGGCGCCTTCGCCAGTTGGTTTATACTCTGGTAGGCTTGGGCGAATGCCACGCGGATGAGCGAATAAGGGATCTCATGGAGACACAGAGACACGGTGCGTTTCTCTTTTCGTGTTTCCCTTTTCCGTGTCCGTGTGCCATTCTCTTGACAACTTCGAGATCACGCATTCCATTTCGCCATGCCCACTTCCCTCGCGCACCTTGTTGAATCGCTTCGCCGGCAATTTCCGGCGCTCGGGCGCCGAGTCGCCGGCAAGGCGGCCGTCTTTCTGGATGGTCCGGCTGGAACCCAAGTGCCCCACTCGGTCATCGACGCGATCTCCGACTACTTGCGTTTGAGAAACGCCAACCACGGCGGCTGCTTCGCCACCAGCCGGGAAAGCGACGCCCTGCTGGCGGAAGTCCATCAGGCGGCTGCCGAGTTTGTCGGAAGCGACGATGCGGAGACGGTGTGTTTCGGTCCCAACATGACCACACTGACGTTTCAGTTTTCGCGAGCGCTAGCGCGAACATGGCAGCCGGGCGACGAAGTGATCGTGACGCGACTCGACCACGATGCCAATATTCGCCCCTGGGTTCTGGCCGCCGAGGATGTCGGCGCTCGAGTGCGATTCGTCGGCGTCCGGCCTGGAGACTGCACGCTCGATCTGGAAGGATTCGAGCAAGCCCTGACTCCGCGAACGCGTCTGGTCGCGGTCGGCCTCGCCTCCAATGCCGTCGGAACGATCAACCCGGTGGGCGAAATCGTAAGGCAGGCGCACGCGGTCGGGGCCGAAGTCTATGTCGACGCGGTTCACTGGGCC
>JALSIV010000348.1 GCA_026989685.1 Pirellulaceae bacterium
GCGCATCGGCATCCTTACGTCGGGCGGTGATTGCCCGGGACTCAATGCCGTCATTCGCGGTGCCGTCAAGTCGGCGACGCGACTCGGTTACGACACCATCGGGTTTCTCAAGGGGTTTGAAGGTCTCGTCGATCCGGTGACCTTCATGCCGCTCTCTTACAAGAACACTTCCGGAATCCTGACACAGGGCGGGACGATTCTGGGGTCGACCAACAAAGGCCGGTTTGCGGCAACCGTGGGCGTCGACCAGCGAATGTCGCTGGACCCGGAGCTGGTCGCCGAAGTGCAGGTCACCTGCGAACAGTTGGCACTCTCCGGGTTGATCTGTGTCGGTGGAGACGGATCGCTGACGATCGCCGAACAACTCTATCAAAACGGTATACCCGTGGTCGGCGTCCCCAAGACGATTGACAATGACCTGTCAGCCACCGCCTTCACATTCGGATTCGATAGCGCTGTGACAGCGGCTACCGACGCGCTCGACCGTCTGCACACGACGGCGGCCAGCCACGAGCGGGTGATGGTCCTGGAGGTGATGGGACGCCACGCCGGCTGGATCGCCCTCTACGCGGGGATCGCCGGCGGTGGAGACGTCATTTTGATTCCCGAGATTCCGTGGACCTTCGACGCGGTCTGCCAGAAGATTCTCGACCGAGAGAAGAACGGGAAGCGGTTCACGCTGATCGTGGTGGCCGAAGGGGCCGAATTGCCCGACGGCGGACTGGTGACGCAGGAAGAGCAGCAGGGGACGCGGCAAACCCGTCTCGGCGGCATCGGCAACCATGTCGCGTCGGAAGTCGAACGGCGACTGGGACGAGAAACCCGCGTGGTCGTGCTCGGGCACCTGCAGCGAGGAGGACCGCCGACGACGTTCGACCGTGTGCTGGCGACCCAGTTCGGTGCCCACGCGGTCCGGTTGGTGGAGGAAGGGCGGTTCGGAGAAATGGTCTGTTACCGTCCACCCGCGATCGTCGGCGTGTCGTTGCGAGAAGCCGTGAAGGAACTTTCACGCGTTTCTCCCGAAAGCTCGACGGTGCAGGCGGCTCGAGCTCTGGGGATCAGCTTCGGCGATCAGCCGACCGACGCCCACCCTTTCCGCACAACAAAAGCGGTTGACGCGGCTGCAGCCACCGCATGCGAACCAAGTGCAGAACTGGCTACTGCGTGATCTCAGCCGACTCGATGGTCGCTTCCATGCCCGACGGAACGGCCTGCCAGCCACCTCCCGCCGTCACTTGCTGTTTGCCTCGAGGCGTCGGCAACTTCCTCAATGTGCGATGTAGGTTGTGAGCCACTCCAGCGACCGCGACAGAGCCTTCGGCGGAACAGCGTGGCCTTTCCCGTGGCGATAGAGCCCCAGACGCACCGGCTGGCCGAACAGTCGGTACACCTGCTGTGCTGACGTGACATAGGGAATGCTCTTGCTGCCATCGGCGCTGTCTCCACCGATCAGCAGAAACGGTCGCGGTGCCGCCAGCGCCAGCAGTTCATGATGATCGTGCACGAACTGTGCGTCTTCGATTTGTTTTCCCAGATACCAGGGCGCGTTCCAGTTGGAAAACGTCAAGCCGATTCCTCCTTCGCTGCTGACCGTAGCGCGGATCCGATCGTCGAATGCGGCCAGATAGAGCACCTCTTTGGCGCCGAGCGAATGACCGACGGCGCCGATGCGGCGCGAATCGACATCGGCACGAGTCGTTAGCAGGTCGACGGCCAACCGCGCTTCCCACAACATTCTGGCCATGCCTGTCGTCTGCGGGTATTTCTCATGAAAGCGATCCGCCATGGCCTTCGCTTCAATGTGCTCGTTGTCGGGCCAGAGGTAGTTGCGGGGGCAGAGCGCCACGAAACCACGCCGAGCCAGATGCCAGCCAAACGCTTTTTCCTTCGCGCCTATCACGCCCGCGGGCTGGTGAATGGAATGCGGTACTGTGGAATGGAAGACCACGACGGCAGGCAGTTTCCCGCGAGCGTTTCCAGGTCGCAGCAAGTAGGCTTCCGTTGTCTCCCCAGGCAGCGTTTCATAGCGGATGCGCCGCCGCTCGATGCCGTCGACCGTTTCGTTGGAAATGGTCTCATACGCCGGGCCAGATCGAGGGCGCGGCGGCAGTCTGCCGAGCACGTTGCGCCACTCCAGCATGAGTTGGCGGCGGCGTTGTTGCCAGGTGGGGAGGTCGCCGATCGGCCGACCGCTCTCGGCAACCAGCAGCGGCCTGAGCTTGATTTTCTCGGCGACTGCAGGAAGGCGGATCACTTCGTCGAGCCAGGACACGTCGTCTGCTGAGAGTGCGGCGCTGATGGTGCACCGTCCCATGGTAGTGCCGATGCCGATGGCACCGACCGCCAGAGCTTCACGTCGCGAAAGAACCAGGGTGTGTCCGTCTTCCATTGCAACTTCCCGTGAAAGTCTTAGAGCCTGTAACCAAACCCGCCGCGCCGCTTTCGAGCCTCGGGCGTGTTGCTTGCGGCGTGGAGTTTTGTGACAGCCTCGTAGAGCCTGTAACCAAACCTGCCGCGCCGCTTTCCGACCTCGGGCATGTTGCTTGCGGCATGGAGTTTTGTGACAGTCTCTTATTTGGTAACATCTGCGCGTGGTGTGCGAACGCGGCCGGCGCCGCCCTCTCCAGTCCCCACCGAGTCCCCTCACCCCTCACACTTCACCCCTCACACTTCACACCTCACACCTCACACTTCACACCTCACACCTCCATGGCGGGCATCGTCTCGGTCGGAACGACTCGCAGGCTGCGAGCATTATACCACCGTCCCCTTGTTTTTTCGGAACGCGGCGGCTTATTCTGGTGGGAGTCGCCATTTTCCGAAAACGCACCGACGGTTCGGCGGCACGCAGGACGTGCCATGCAACTTGTTCCGTCGGGTCCCCCACGACACCTCATCCGGAGGCTCTCTCCCATGCGTCGAGTCCTGCTATTGCTGTGCGGCGTCCTGTGGCTCCTGGTCGCGACTCCGATGCTCGTCGTTGGCAACGAGTACGACATAATCCTCCGCGGCGGTTGGGTGGTCGACGGCACGGGGGCTCCCAAGCGCCAAGCCGATATCGGAATCCGTGGCGACACCATCGCTGCGATCGGGGACCTTTCGCGGGCGACCGCCAAGCAGATGATCGACGCGAGGTCGAAGGTCGTTGCTCCCGGTTTTATCAACATGCTGAGTTGGGCCTGCGAGAGTCTGATTGCCGATGGTCGGGGCCAGAGCGACATCCGTCAAGGCGTGACACTCGAGGTATTCGGCGAGGGCTGGTCGTATGGCCCGCTCAATCGGAGGATGAAGAAGGAGGTAGTCCAGGATCAGGGAGATATTCGCTATCCCGTGACCTGGACCACGCTGTCGGAATACCTGGACCATCTCGTCGACCGCGGCGTTTCACCGAACGTGGCGTCCTTTGTCGGGGCCACGACAGTTCGCATTCATGAACTGGGTTACGCCGACCGCAAGGCGACTCCGGAGGAGCTGGCTCGAATGCAGGAGCTCGTTCGCCGCGAAATGGAGGCGGGAGCGCTCGGTGTCGCCTCATCGCTGATCTACGCTCCCGCTTTCTATGCCGACACAGAAGAGCTGATCGCATTGGCGAAGGTCGCGGCCGAGTATGACGGTCTGTATGTTTCGCATTTGCGCAGTGAAGGCGACCGTCTGGAAGAGGCATTAGAGGAGCTGTTGCGCATCGCCCGGGAAGCCGACATCGAATCCGAGGTCTATCACCTCAAGGCGGCCGGGCGCGACAACTGGAAGAAGCTGGATGCCGTGATCGCGCGGATCGAACAGGCTCGAGCCTCCGGGATCGGCGTCGCGGCCAACATCTACAACTACACGGCCGGTGCCACCGGACTCTCGGCCGCCATGCCACCGTGGGTGCAGGAAGGGGGCTATGCGGCCTGGCGGCGACGATTGCAAGACCCGGCTGTTCGGGCTCGAGTGGTTCAGGAGATGCAACGTCCGGCGGATGGCTGGGAAAATCTGCTGCGCATGGCAGGCTCCGCCGACCGGGTGCTGTTGGTGGGATTCAAGTCGCCCAAACTGAAGCCGCTCACAGGAAAGACGCTGGAACAGGTTGCCCAGATGCGGGGCCAGAGTCCCGAGGAGACGGCGATCGATCTGGTGATCGAAGACGGCAGTCGCGTCGAATGCGTCTATTTCCTCATGAGCGAACAAAACGTGCGAAAGAAGATCCGCACTCCGTGGATCACCTTTTGCAGCGATGCCGCCGCCCTGGCGCCCGAAGGCGTGTTTCTCAAGTCGAGTGCTCATCCTCGAGCGTACGGCTCGTTCGCTCGCCTGCTGGGGAGATACGTCCGCGATGAACAACTGATTCCGCTCGAAGCCGCCATTCATCGCCTCACAGGTTTCGCGGCTCAACGCCTGGGGATCCGCCGGCGCGGCCGCTTGCGCCCCGGCTACTACGCCGACATCGTCGTGTTCGATCCGGCTCGTGTCGGTGACAAGGCCACGTACCAGAAGCCGCACCAATACGCGACCGGAGTGGAACACGTGCTGGTCAACGGCGTGGTGGTGCTGAAGGACGGTGAGCATACGGGGGCGCGTCCGGGGCGAGTCGTTCGCGGGCAGGGGATCTATCGAACGGCCGCTCATCGCAGCCGGCCTCTTGAGCTGACACCGCGGGCCCTGGCCATCCACCGCCGCGGTTACGTGTTCGATGGCCATAATGACTTGCCGTGGACGCTGCGTTCGCAGGCTTCGAGTTCCTTTGCGAAGAAGGACATCTCCAAGCCGCAGCCCGACATTCACACGGACATTCCGCGACTCAAGCAAGGCAATGTGGGCGCTCAGTTCTGGTCCGTGTTCGTGCCTGCCAGCTCGCTGAAGACTGGGAACTCGTTGGTACTGACCATCGAGCAGATCGAGCTGGTCAAGGCGATGGTGGAGCGTTACCCCGAGACGTTCATGCTGGCTTTGACCTCGGCCGATGTCGAACGCGCTCGCAAGGAGGGCAAGATCGCTTCGCTGATGGGCATGGAGGGGGGACATTCCATCGAAAACTCGCTGGGCAATCTCCGCCGGCTCTACGATCTGGGCGCCCGCTACATGACGCTCACCCACTCCGTGACGCTGGACTGGGCCGATTCGGCGACCGACGAACATCGTCATGGGGGACTCAGCCCATTCGGCGAAGACGTGGTGAGGGAGATGAACCGTTTGGGCATGCTGGTGGACCTGTCGCACGTTTCCGTGGAGACGATGAAAGACGCCTTGAGAATCAGCCGGGCTCCGGTGATTTTCTCGCACTCGTCGGCTCGAGCGATCGCCGGACACGTCCGCAACGTACCCGACGACGTGCTGCGTCTCACGGCTCGTAATGGCGGCGTGGTGATGGTCAACTTTTTCTCCGGGTTCGTCCATCCCGAGTCGGCCAAACGGATGCGGACGATGTTCCACGACATGCGGAAACTCAAAGAACAATACCCCGACGAAGACGAGTACAAGCGGCAACTGGCGCGTTGGCAGAAGTCGCATCCGATGGAACGGGGGAGTGTCCATCATCTGGTCGATCACATCGATCATATCGTCCGCATTGCCGGAATCGACCACGTCGGCTTGGGATCCGACTACGACGGAGTGTCGCTCCTGCCGAGGTATCTCGAGGACGTCTCCAAGTATCCTTACATCACTCAGGAGTTGCTCAACCGGGGCTACACGGAGGAAGAGATCCACAAGATTCTCTACGGCAACATCTTGCGGGTGCTGAAGGAGGCGGAGCGAGTCGCTCAGCGCTGAATGTAACGATACGATCCGCCCGTTCGGCGCGCCAATTCCAGCATGAACGACCGATCGGGCGCCGTACTGAATCCGAACTGGATGCAGTGGATGGTGGTGTGCATTCTCTTGGCAATCGTGATGATTTGTTCGAGTTGCCCGCGGTTGAGGCCTGGCGAGCCGCCGTCGGTCAACAGGAACACGACGTCCGGTTTCATGCCCAATGCCGCGAACACGGCCAATTCATGGTTGGTTCCGCCGAACGCTGCCAATCCTTCGAAGAACTCGGAAACGCGAGCCTTATTCTGGTCGGTGGCCGGCAGCAGTCCGGCCGCCCGGTCGAGATAGACCCGGTCGTGATGGTAGGCGACGATCTGAAACTTGTGGCGCCGGTCAAGTGCGCTTAAGGCTTCGGTGAGTTCCAGCTTGGCCTGCGCCAGAACTCCGAGGCCGTCGTTGCCCATGCTCTTGGAACGGTCGATCACGAATACGAAGGAATTGCCTTCGGCAAAGCCGCTGCCGAACAGTTTCAAGCGGGCAACCGGCCCCGAAAACCGCGGTGTCTGTCGAATCGATGCTCCCGCCTGCTTTCCGCTCGAGTTCGAAAAATCACCGAGCGTCGGTCGGCCGACTCCCGATGCATCGGCCTGGCCGACCTGGATTCCCGAGGGAGCGGCCAGTGTGGCCAACGGCGCCGGCATGTCGATGCCGCTGGTCGCCTCCGGGGGAACATCATCGGCACTGGGAGCGGCCGCGGCGGCTGCCGCCGCATCGGGAGCCGCTTCGGGGGAGACATACTCGGTCTGCTCGGCCTTCACCTGAGCCAGTACGATGCCGCCGGGACGGTCCCCTGACGGCAGCCCCTTGGGAACACCCGGGCGGATCAAGACTCCCAGGAGGACGAGCAACGCGATGTGGACGGCCAGCGAGACGCTCCACGCCGGAATTTTGCGGGCACGAACGAACCGCCCCGCTTCGCTCGGATCTGTCCACTCCATGTCGGTTGCCATCGGCTCTTCGCGGTATCACTCACAAATCATCGCCGGGGAATCGCCTCGTCTGGGAACCCGTTCCCATCGCGTTCACCGAGAGGCGGATTTGCTTCCATTGTATTGAAGAGCGGCCGGTTCGACCATGGAAAAAATGGATGGCCCCAACGAGGCGGCCCGGTTTCGGGGACCGGATCGGGGTCCTCGGAACCGGGCCTGTCGTCGCGGTGGTCGTCGCTATTCCCGGGCGGGCTCCGCCGCCGGCTTGGGCTTCTGCTGCCACTTGTGCTCGGGCCGAGCCAAGATCTCGTCGATGAGTTTTTCGACCTTGTCGGCCGCCTCGGTCTTACCCTCCTTGCGCCCCTGTTCGATGTGTTCGCGAGCCTGCGGAATGAGTTCCTGATAGAAGCGTTCGGCCACCTCGTACATCCCGTGCCAGTGGGCGTAGTCGGGAGCCATCATCGAGGCGCCGTGGCGGGCTCGACGCCCCTCGTGGTGCCACAGATAGAACCAGGTCCATTCGATCTCTTCGTCGAAGTTGGTCTTGGTGATCAGGCCGTTCTCCTTGAGTGCCTTCATGATCATCGAGCCTGGTTTGGCGAATTTCTCGTTGTAGTTGATGATGAAATCGTCGTATTGCTTGTAGAAGGAATTGACATAGTCGGGCGTATGGCAGTGGTGGCAGACCGCTTTCATCTCCTCCCGCTTTTGTTGCCAGGTGTGAACCACCAGCTCGCGCCGCTTGGCCGGGTCGGTCTCTTTGACTACGGCTCCGTCTTTGCCCGTGTCCATCACCAGGCTGACGGGTGGCCGATTGGTCCACGAGATCCGCTCGCCCGGATCGTGGGTGGTGCGTTTTTCCGCCTGCTTGGAATGGGCGGACATGTGGCAGGTGGCACAGGTGGGAGCTGCCGAGTAGTCCTGGCCGAGGACCCACTTGGTGGAGTTCAGGTTCATCTTGTCTTTCAAGTCGCGGTAGGCGACACCATGCTTCGACTCCTCATAGATTTCCTTCTGCGGGTGATCCGGTCCCAGGTGACACTTGCCGCAGTTTTCCGGTTGGCGGGCGCGGCGCGGTGAAAAGTCGTGCCGCGAATGGCAGGCGGAGCAGGATCCCCGCGAACCGTCGAGATTGATGCGGCCGATTCCCGTGTTGGGCCAGGTGCTGCCGTGGAACAGCGGCCGGCCATCTTTGTTCTTCTTGATTTTCGCCAGCACTGCCTTGTTGGTCGGCTGACCTTTGGCATCGGGTTGGAGTTGGTCGACGGTGATCATCCCGCCGTCGGTGCTCTCCAGTGCCACCTTACTGCCATGGCATTGCTGGCATCCGGTGAAGGCGCTGGCCAGCCCGTTGACCTCGACCACATCGGGGCGTCCCGGCGTGGGCGTGTGAGGATTGAACGGCTCACGTGCCCCTTCCACGACCTCCGCGAGGAAGTTATCGAGCGAGTGCAGGATCCGACCGGCCTTGGAATGGTGGCTGTGAGTGAATTCCTGGAATTCACGATCGTGGCACCGCGAGCAATCGAGCGGCGTGACCACCGTTGCGATCAAATAACCCTCATGCTTGAATGCGTCGGCATCTCCTTCGTTGGCCTTGTGGCAGTCGACGCAGCCGATTCCCTTGTGTGCGTGGGTACTGGATTCCCAGTGTTCGATGATGGCCGGTGTCTGGTTGCGATGGCACTGGACGCATCCTTTGGAGTGGTCGGGGACGGCGACCGGATGGATGACCTCTCCGTTCTCCATACGGCGCCGCTGGATTTCCATCCATTGGACCAGTACCAGCGACGCGAGAAACAGCAGGCCCAAGACGGCGATCAAGATTTGTTTGGCTTTGAGTGTCATGGCTTCGTGCAATTCAAAGGAGTTCCAATGGGTACGGTCCTGTTAGAGTCTTGCTTCGTAACATCTACGCGCCGTGCGCGCATCCTGCATTGGCTTTCGGTTGTCACCACCACCCCTACAGTCTCCGGTCTCCCGCCTCCAGCCGTGCGGGCGAAGCCCGCGCGGGCATGCGCCGGTCAGTGTGCGACGAGCGCTTCGTAAACCGTGAAGCCGATCAGGGTCAACGTGGCGACGATGCCGATATAGACGCTGATGTCTTCCCAACGAGTCCATTTGCGTAACCAGGCGTCAATCCACGGCCAGATGATCATTGCAAAGACGATGAATCCGGTACTGATCACGGCGGCTGTCAACGTGAACAGCTTCAGCCAGCGGAATGCCACGTAGAAATACCATTCGGGTTTGATTTCCTCGGGAGTCACCAGCGGATTCGCCTTGGGGCCCATCATCGCTGGGAAGATGCAGGCGAGTGCCGAGAGGACGACCATCAGCACCAGGCCGATGGCGACTTCGGTGAGAAAATGATCGGGGAAGAAGTTGAAGTATTCCTTGTCGCTCTCCGGTTCATCTTCGAATTTCAGAGGTGTGATGCCGTGCAGCCGGATCAGCAACACATGCATGGCCAACAGCAGCATGATGGTGGCCGGCAGGACGGCCGCGTGAAGGACATAGAACCGCGGCAGCGTGAATTCGTTGTACTGGGTTCCGCCCAACAGCAAGGTGGCAAGCGGTTTTCCCAAAACCGGCACGGCGTTCGTGATGTTGCCCGCAACGGTGGCTCCCCAGTAGCTGAGCTGTTCGAAGGCCAGGCTGTATCCAGTGAATCCGATGAACAGCGTGCACAGCAGCAGTCCCATCCCGATCACCCAGTTCAGTTCGCGGGGCCGCCGGTATGCGCCGGTGAAATAGACTCGCATCTGGTGGAGAATGACGGCGGCGATCATCAGGGTGGCGCCCCACTTGTGGATGCTGCGGAAAAACCATCCGAACGCCGCCTCCTCCGTGATGTATCGGACCGACTCGTACGCTCGCGAAGGGCTGGCTTCATAGTAGAACGCCAGCAGGATGCCACTGACGATTTGCACCACGAACAGATAGAAGGGCGTGCCTCCCAGACAGAACCACCACCGTTTGAGATGATTGGGGACCGGTTCGTTGGTCAGCTCTCTCAATTGGTCGCCGCTCAGCGGCAACCGCTCTGCAAACCAGGTGCTGATTCCACCCACGGCCAAGTTCCTTCCGCGTTGGGCCTCTGACCGGTGACCGGCACCGGCAACGAATTCCCCTACAGGACTCAACTCTCCAAACCAGTCATGCGGACCTTGATGAACAGCATGCCTCGGACTACCTGCGTTTCGTACGATTTGAGCCGCTGTCCGGCCTTGCCCGGAGGGCCGGCGACGGCGATGCCGTTGCGGTCGAAAACTCCGTTGTGGCACGGGCAGAAGAACCGATGATTGGCCGATTCCCAGTGGACCCGGCATCCCAAGTGGGGACAGACACTCGAGAGGGCCTGCACGCGGTCCTTGCCGCTGTCGTCCACCTGTCTGGCGATCACCACCGGTTCCCCCGACGGTGCCACATATTCGACCGATTGCCCCACCGGCAACTCTTCCAGGGACGCTACGAACTGCCAAGCGAATCCCGCTTCGGGATCCGGTGGCAGCAGATAGCGCACGGCATAGGCGGCCAGCGTTCCGTAACTGGCTACCAGACCTCCTCCCATTGCCAGCCCGGCCGACCGAGTCAAAAAGGTTCGCCGATCGGCCCCGGGGGAAGCCTCGCTCGAAGAAGTCGATGCTCGATCGTCCGACGACATTGGCATCCCTGTCGATTCCAGAGGTCGATTCAGTGCCAGCCCTGTCACACCCGTGCTGGACTCAAACTTGGCACTCCAGTGATGCAACTGCCATGCCAGTCCTTGCCAATGGTGGCCAGCATACGGTTTGCACGGGATTTGCACATAATCCACACCGTTCGCATCAGCGACTCCACCAGGTCCCGTGCGTTAGTGCGCGCGGCCTGCACCGCAACCGCAACAAAACGCGCGCATGCGCGACCCGGCTAGGAATCGGTCTCCTCTCGAGACATAATCGACCGAGAGGAGGACAAGTCACCATGTGCGGCCGATTCACGCTGCGGGCGACGCTGGCCGATGTTGCCGACTATTTTCGAATTGACCACCTGCCCGATTGGGACTGGCCGGCGCGGTTCAATCTGGCGCCCACTCAGGCCGTGCTGGCGGTTCGGCTGACCGGTGATGGGCGGCGCGAAATGGTTCGTCTGCGTTGGGGCCTGATCCCCTCCTGGGCCAAGGATCTCAACATCGGCTCGCGACTGATCAACGCTCGAGCCGAAACAGCGCACGAGAAGCCTTCCTTCCGGACCGCCTTTGCCCGTCGTCGCTGCCTGGTTGCAGCCGACGGCTACTATGAGTGGAAGAAGACCGAGGCCGGCAAGCAGCCCTATTTGTTTGAAATGAGCGATCGCAGTCTGTTCGCCATTGCGGGACTTTGGGAGAGATGGCTGGGAGACGAAGGTGACGCCATCGAGTCGGTAACGTTGCTTACCGTGCCGGCGTCGCCCGACACGGAGGCCGTTCATCACCGGATGCCGGCCATCTTGCCCCGTGAGCAATTCGGGACGTGGTTGGGGGAGTCCCCGACGGCCGACTCGCGGTGCCGAGCTTTGCTCCGCCCGCCTAGCGAAGGCACGCTTCGGATGCGGCCGGTGTCTTCGTTCGTCAACCGTCCGATGCACGAAGGACCTCAGTGCGTGGCACCGCCTCGCTGACGGCCCTCTCACCTTTTTCCGATCGTGATACAATAGCAGCAGGCCGGCCC
>JALSIV010000349.1 GCA_026989685.1 Pirellulaceae bacterium
GGCGACGGCCGCAGTCGCCTCGGCCGAGCCCGTCGACGAAACGGCATACCTGGGTGGGGGCTCGGTGCCGACTCAGGAAATCGCCACTTGCTGTGTGGCGGTCGAGCCGGCGAGCCGCAACGTGGATGAATTGGCGAGGTTGCTGCGAGCGGCCACGCCATCGGTGGTTGGGCGGATCAAACAGGACCGGTTGTTGATCGATTTGCGCACCGTGTTCGCTGAGCAGGACACGCAGATTATCGAGGCGTTTGCGCAACTGAGCACGGCAAATGATGCCGATTCGGAGTCCGCGTCGTAGGGCGGGGTAGGGGGCTCAGCGGAGTCCCACGTCAGAGGGCGAACGGGCCATGTCTTGCGGTCGTTGGCCCCGCTTGATCGGACTGAGTGCCACGCCGATCCAACCGCCTCGCACCACATACTGGGAGAGTGCGAACGGGGCGAAACGCGGGTCCTGGCCGATCTGGCGGCCCAGCAAGTGGACCGGCGGTCGCCGACTGAAAACTTTGCTGAAGATGCCTCGCAGGACCACCTGATCACCGATTTTGAGTCTGCGACCTTTCAGACGCACATAGCCGGCTCGCTCGAGCGACGGATCGAGGCGGTCGGGACGAGGCCGATAGGTGGCTCGCACGACGAAATGCCGCCAGGCCCGTTTCTTGTGCGACAGTTCCTCCAGTGCGAGGACGATCGTGATTTCGTCCTGGCCGAACTGGACGCGGATCGCGTCCTGCTTGGCGAACTTGAGCTGCACGCCATCGGGCACGTCCTCGGGAATCTCGGCCGCTTTTCCCTGAAACAGCCGGCTCATTTCACCGTAGAGCGTCTTCAATTCCACCGTTCGGCCATCCAGGTGCAGTTGTTCCAGGATATTGTTGACCGTGGATTCGTGGATTTGCACACTGAGCACGCTGTCGCCGGGCGCCTGCGGTCGGGGCGTGTGACTGGCCAGTTGATGGTCGCCCGCGATGCGGTAGCGGGCGATCAGCCGCGTGGACGTCGTCTCCAATTCCACGGGAGTCGGGTTCAACTCCAACTTCCGCATCGGTCGCTGGAAGCGGGTGACGAACTGCGACTTGAGTTCCCGCAGGCTCTTTTCAATCTCTTCGTCGAACCGACTCGCGATGCGCTCGCGGACGCGGCGGCGCATGAGCGAGCGAGCCGATCCCTCTTCCATCTCGTACTGCTGCATCACCAGGGCGCGAGCGATGACATTCAACAGCGGTACGCTGTCGAAATCGGTTTCCATTCCCGTAAGTGTGGGAGAAGCGTCGGCGTCCACCACGGAGTTCCATAGCCGGATTCCCCGATGGTCGACCTGCACCACCTTGTGGGCCCGAAAGCGGGCGTCCGTGTCGTGAAAGAAGCGGGCGGGACCACGGGACGACTCTGTTTCCGAACGGACCATTCCCTGGGACTCCAACCCGAGCCGCCAGTGGCGCCGATCCGGAACGAGGAAGATCCGCAATCGTCCGGTCGCTCGGCTGCGCCCGTAAACTCGAGTACCGGCGATTTCATCGTCCACGGTTTCGTTGAACGCGGGGGGCTGGGGTAGCAAGTGGTTGACCAGTTCCGCGGCGATGGCCACCCGTGCGTTGGCATTGCGGTAGTGAACGGCGATTTGCTCGCCCAGTTCTTGAAGGGATGGGAGATTCGACCAGCGGGCGATCTGGTGAGCGGCCGCGATGCGACGCGCTTCCGGCGACCCTCGACGTAGTTCGTAGAGCTCGAGATCCCGCACAAGCTGAGCGTAGTCGATCGGTTCGGTGACCCAACCCCGCAACAGAGTCTCGAATGCGTCGAACGGCGCCCCGCTCAGGAACTGCCGTTGGGTCGACGAGAGGAGGTGTGAGTGCATCCGCGTCAGCACGCTGCGAGCCAATGCGCTGCGCTGGCTCGGCGACTGGAACCCGGTTCCCCGCAGAGCCGATTCCACTTCCGGCAGACGTAAATAGGTAAACCATGCTTCGGGTTGGGGCTGCCGTTCCAGCGAACTTCGAACCAGTCCCAGAACCTCGAACCCCCGCTCGCCCGACTCGTCGCTGCGATGCACGATCGTGCCGTCCGGCTGCAAGATCGTGGCGACTTGCCGCCACAGAGCGACTCGGCGTTCCAAGGCGTAGGCGGCACGCAACCAATCGGCGCGAACTCGCAGCGGCCAAGTCACGCTGGCCATCCTGTGGGCCTGTCGAGAGAGAAACTCGAGCCGCTGGAGGCTTCGCAATGTTCCACCACTGTCGTCTCGCAGAGGACGGTGTTCCACCACTCTCAACGCTTCTTCCACTTCAGCCGCCCATTTCGCTGCGGAGGGATGGTCGGCCAGTCGGTCCAGGTAGGCGCGGAGCGAAGGAGACGCCGGCCACTGCGGTTGGTCCAGACGCAGGTCTTCCCAGCCCAGGCTGTCCAGTGAGGTGGGTGAGGTCCAGTCGATTGTGGGCGGGGCCGGCTCACGGTCGTCGGCATGTTGAGTGAGGCCGCGGTCGGGCTCGATCTGCGGCAGAGGAATCACGGGAATCGATGGCGGGTCGGCAATCGACGGGTCGAGTTCCGGACGCGAAGCCACCGAGGCCGCCGTGGGAAGCCTCCGGCCGTTCTCGCAAGTTTGGCGGTGAGGACGAAGCCAGTCGTCGGTACCGGCCGCTTCCAACCCGCCCGACTCGGGCCATGAACGTCTGGAGCCGCTGTGCGGATCGGCCGTGGCAAGTTCCGAACCACACTCGCTGGCGACCGCTTGGTTGCCACGGGACACGACACCGCGGGTCCCGGCATCGCCACCATCGGTGCGGGGCGATGCCGATCGCCAAACGACCAGAGCGATGGCGGTCAAACCGGTGAGCACGAACACGGCAAGCAGGGAGACGCTGCGGTGGGAGCGGGACGGCCGCGGCATGAAACGATCCTTCGTGATGGGGCTGCGGTCTGTTCGCGAAGACGAGCGGGACTCCTTTTCTGCAAAATCGGCCGCCCGCTCGGCGAACCGAACGATGATTGTCCCGAAACGATTCGATCGGCGCCACGCCCGCCGCTCAAGCCAAAAAAGCGGCACAGATTGACAACCCGAACGCCGCCAATGGGGGGTCGCTACTGGGAGAGTGCCAGATAGACCACGGCCGGGGGGTAGGACCGAACATCCCAGTTTGCCGTCGGCAGGCGGTCGAGAGAGAAGTTGCGATCGGCCTCGAGTACGAACCAACTGTTGCTCGGAAGATTCTGCCAGATTTCCCCAATCAGTCGATCGATCGCCTCTGGCTCATCTTCCAGCAGCCGGTAGGGAGGACAACAAAACACCCAGTGGGGTTGATCGGCCAGTGGAGCTCCTCCCCGGCATCGCTGCCGCCACCATTGAAAGACGTCTTGCGACGCTACCGTGACCCGTTCTTGCAGCTTCAGCAGTTGGGCGATCTGGGAGATTTGCTTGGCTGTCGGCAGGTGTTGTTCGACACAGAGGGCGACTCCGGCGCCTCGGCTGAGCGCTTCGAACGCCATCACACCGGTTCCAGCGAACAGGTCCAGCACGATCACTTCCGGCTCGGGCTTTCCCAACAGGTTGAAGATAGCCTCGCGTGTGCGGTCCTTCATGGGGCGCGTGCGCGAGTCGACGCGGAAGCGGAACCGCCGCCGCCGCAGTTCTCCCCCGATTATCCTCAACTCGCGTTCCACGGGCGGGTGCCCGGCGGACTTGGCGGAAGATCGGCGATGTGCTCGACGTCGAACCATAGGCGGCTATAATACTGATCCGGACGGCGCGACTGAACCCGCCCAAAACCCGACTCGTATTGACGAAAGTCGGAAAACGTATCCACTGGACCGACACCCGAGATCACACTGAACAAACGGAGTCACGTTGGCAATGATCAGGAGCTACCGATATCTCGCCTGGAGTCTTGTTGTGCTGGTCCTCTGCGGGGGTTCGCCCGTTTGGTCGCAGGAGGGAGACGCTCAGAAAAAGGACGCTTCTTCGAAGAAGCCGGCTGCCGCCCCGTCTCCGGCGGAAGGCTCGGCCTCCAAGGATAAGGCTCGGGCCGAGTTCGACAAGCAGTTTGCCGAGTGGAAATCCCTGTTGCAGGATCTGCGCAAGTTGCAGACCGAATATCAGACGGCCGAAACCAAAGACGTTCCCGCCATCGAGAAACGCTGGAAGGAGCTGATCCAGAAAGGGGAGGCGATGTTGCCGACTCTCCGACAAGCCGCGCTGGCGGCTTACGAGGAGTCTCCCAACACCGATCCGTCCCTGACCAAGTTCCTGGCCAAACTGATGGAGGATCTGCTTTCGCGGGATCAGTACGCCCCGGCACTCGCGATCGCCCAGTCACTCGAGAAACACAACGCCGGTTATGACGAGGCGCTGCGAATCGCCGGCACGGCTGCCTATTCGTTGAACCAGTTCGATTTGGCCGAGCAGTATTTTCAGCGAGCCCAACAGGCGGGCGTGCTGTCGGGCGATGCCGCGGAGATTCAGCAGAACCTGGCGACCTGCAAGGAGCTCTGGAAGAAGGAGCAGGAGCTGCGGGCCCGAGAGGCCAAAGCCGACGATCTGCCTCGCGTCCGCCTGAAGACGACCAAGGGTGATATCGTCCTCGAGTTGTTCGAGAACGAAGCTCCGGAAACGGTGGGGAATTTCATTCATCTGGTCGAGAAGGGTTTTTACGATGGGCTGACGTTCCACCGGGTGATCTCCGGTTTCATGGCTCAAGCGGGCTGTCCGGTCGGCGATGGCAGTGGCGGGCCGGGATATCGGATCTACTGCGAGTGTTACAAGCCGGAACATCGCAATCATTTCGCGGGCAGTTTGAGCATGGCCAAGACGAGGGACCGCAACACGGGTGGATCCCAATTCTTCATTACCTTCCGTCCGACGCCGCACCTCAACGGAAAGCACACGGTGTTCGGCCGGGTGATCGAGGGCATGGACGTTGTGCTGAATCTGACGCGGCGCACGCCGAAGGAACCGGGGCCCGATCCGGCGGACAAGATCATCAAGGCCGAAGTGATCCGTAAACGGAATCACGAATACAAGCCGCACAAGGTTGAATAGGGCGGAGCCTCGGCGGATGGACGTCTCATCGGAGCAACCCGTGGCCAGTCGACACCGGCGCTGTTTTTTCGCCGTCCTTGTCGCCTATCTGTTGTGGCTCGGATTTCTCGCCTGGACCGCCATGCGCTAGAGTCTTGCTTCGTAGCATCTGCGCGCCGTGCGCGCATCGGGCGCCGGCTTTCGGTTGTCCCCACCACCCCTACAGCCGCCGGTCTCCCGCCTTGCGGTCGCAGCCCGCGTCAGGGCGAATGGTGGGACGGGCGATGTTTCACTGGGCTGCCACGGGCAAATCGCGTCGTCCGGAGCCGCCATCGATCACTCGGAGGACCACCACCGACGGATTGTCGTCGGCGAGCTGAAAGAACTGCTGCACCGACTCGACCCGCTTGCCGTCGACGTGCGTCACGAACAGGCCGGGGCGGAGGCCGGCCTTCCACGCGAGCGACTCCGGTGCGACGTCGATCACGCCCACGCAGCCTCGCGGATCGGGGACGGCGCCGCTTTGTCGGCGCAGCGCAAGTGGAACGGCGGTCGCCTCGTCGACTCGCATTCCTCGCCATAGCCGCCGAGGCTTGGATTCGTAGGCGGCAAGCCACGTCTCGAGTGGCTTCTTATTGAGTTGCACCGCCACATTGAGATGCCTGCGCGTTTTGCCGGCTGCGTCGAGCCGGTGAATGGCCAAAGAGGCGGTGCTGGCGGCGGGCAGGCTGCTGATCTCCCGGATCAGCTCGTCTTTGCCGGATACCGGTTGACCGTTGACGTGCGTGATAATGTCCCCTACGGCGATCTTGGCGTTGGCTGCGGCGGTGCCCGCCACGACTCGAATGACCCGAGCGCCGCCACCGACCAACTGGCGCTCGCGAGGTGTGAGGTTCTCCGGTTGCACGCCCAGGAACCCGAATGCGGGGATTCGGCCACTCTTGAGCTGTTCGACGGCTTGCCGGAACGTGGCATCGACCGGGATGGCGAAACCGGCCGGAGTTTCGTATCCGACAAGTGGTGCCAAGGACGTCGTGAGTCCGACCAGTTTTCCGTGGAGGTCGATGAGTGCTCCACCGCTGGTTCCCAACGGCAAACGAAAGTCGACCTGGATCAGGGTGCCCCAGTGGTGAAGGCTGGGTTTGGGAATTGCGTCGCCGGTTTGAGTCAACGGCGGGGCGGGGCGGCGGAGATTGGCCACGATTCCCCACGCGGCGCTGGGGCGGCCGTCCCGCGCCAGGGCATAAGGGTTCCCCAGTGCGACTACGAAGGTGCCCCGCCGCAACTCGGTTCGCTGGGAAAGCTCGATGGGCCGGCCCAGCGGTGGCACCTTGAGGACGGCCAAATCGGTCCACGGGTCTCCGGCCAGGACTCGGGGCGGCGTGGTGACGCGAACAGCGCGTCCCGATTCGCCACCATGCCAGATCACGTAATCGTGTTTGCGGGGATCGCCCAGCGAGTGATAGGTTGTCACGACGTGGCCGGTTTGGTCGAGAATGACGCCGCTGGAGAATCGGCCGGGCAGGTAGTCGGGATTGGTCGGCTCGAGCCGGTCGATGGGAAGCTGGTCGGGATCGAGAAACTGTCGTTGCAAATCCAGCAGACCCAGCCGGGACGTGCCGGTGTTCTTGGGAATCGAGGCAATGGCGACCACGGATTGTTCGGCTTTGGCGATCGCCTCGATGACCGCGTTCTGCAGAGTCTCCGCGCCGCTTTGAGCCATGCCGGGCGAGGCGACCAGGGTGGCCACGATGAGTCCGACCGACAGCAGCACGAGAGGCCGAATCGTCATCGTCCGGCTCCCGTTCCCTCGACGGCCGGCTCCCAGCGGGCGGCCGTCGAATCGGAGGAAACGTTCGACGGGCCGCCTTGAGGAACCATCGGCCGTGGAGCGTGCGTCGCTTTCGGCTGGGGAGAGCCGAGCGGTCTCAACTGTTGGGTGGAGTAGCCGAATCACCGTCGAGTGGCTGTTCGGCCGCGCCGACTCCACCGGCCGCCAAGACGCGTTCCCGCAGCTCCGCGGTCGTTTCAGGATGCTCAACCAAATACCGGCGGGCTTTCTCTTTGCCTTGTCCAAGGTACGTCTCGCCATATTTGAACCACGACCCGCTGCGTGTCACGATCTTGTGAGTCACAGCCAGATCGAGAATGTCCCCTTCGATGCTGATGCCCCGATCGTACATCATATCGAATTCGGCCACGCGAAACGGCGGGGCGACTTTGTTTTTCACGACTTTCGCTTTGACGCGAATGCCGACGGCCGAATCGCCGTCCTTGAGCTGGCCGATGCGGCGCACGTCGATTCGGCAGGAACTGTAGAACTTGAGAGCTCGACCACCGGGTGTCGTCTCCGGGCTGCCAAACATCACGCCGATCTTTTCTCGGATCTGATTGATGAAAATCGCCACGGTCTTGCTCTTGGCAATCGCTCCGGTCAGCTTCCGCAGAGACTGGCTCATCAAGCGAGCCTGCAAGCCCACGTGGGTGTCGCCAATCTCACCCTCGAGTTCCTGACGGGGCACGAGTGCGGCGACCGAGTCGACGATCACCACGTCCACAGCGTTCGATTTGATCAACATCTCGTTGATCTGCATGGCTTCTTCGCCACTGTTGGGCTGGCTGACGAGCAACGTGTCCAGTTCGACTCCCAGACGCTTGGCCCACGTCGGATCGAACGCGTGCTCGGCATCGATGATGGCGGCGATCCCGCCTCGCTTCTGAGCCTCGGCTGCGATGTGCAGTGCCAGAGTCGTCTTGCCACTCGATTCGGGGCCGAACACTTCGATGATTCGCCCGCGAGGTACGCCGCGACCACCCAGCGCCAAGTCCAGCGACAGACTTCCCGTGGAGATTCCTTCGACGGGACCACGCTGGTCGTCACCCAGCGGCATGATCGATCCTTCCCCGAACTGCTTTTCGATTTGCTGCAGAGTGGTCTTGAGACTGGGATTGGATTCCAGAATCGACGCTACGGCCTGCTGGCCCGTAGCCCGTTTGGCCGTCCCTTTCCCCGCGCTCTTGGCCGATTTGGTAGTGCGAGTCTTCTTGTCCTTCGATTGTGTGGTAGCCATTCCGTTGTTACTCCTTCATGGGGCGTGAATACCTGTAACCAAACCCGCCGCTTCACTGACCGGCCTCGGGCGTGTTTCCTGCGGCATGCAATCTTGTTACAACCTCGTGAACCTGTTGCAAAACCACCGTCGGAACCGGGCTGCCCAAGCAGCAGCCGTGTTTCGGCGACCACCGGAGGAACCGGCTGGCGGCCTGACTCCCATTGGCTGGCTCCATCTTAGCATACTTCACTGAACAGGCGAATAGTGGGGTGCAAATAAAATGGGATGCCTGTCGGGACTCCGGTTTCCGGCGTTTGGCCGGTCTGTCTATATCATCGCCGGGTGGCGGGACACGTCTGGTCACGCGGAGTGGAAAAAGTCGAGAAAAGGTGGAGTTTATGGCGAGCGCGGGTGGGAGTTGCTGGCTCTGTCGCCACGACTTTCGAGCGGACCGGTACGCCGCCGCTCGCCGAGCGGCGATCTTGGCAAGGCAGCGATAACGTCGCTACAGAGCAAAGTAAACGGTTCCGGTGGTGCGAGGCGACGCTCGTTCCCTCTGGCACGCCTTCAGCGTGCAAGACCTATTGAGGACCGTGAACCCAGGGCTTTACTCTGTTGCCGCGTTGCGGGAAGCGGAGCGCGTGGCGAAAGGCGGCAACAGTGTCTCAAAGCGTGTAACAAAACCCGCCGCGCCGCTTTCCGGCCTCGGGCGTGTTGCTTGCAGCATGGAGTTTTGTGACAGCCTCTAAGAAAATGCAGGACAGACAGCGTTCGCCCGGCCGTCGCGACACCGACAGATGCCTGTCCCACGTCTTGTTCTTCTTCGATCGCGGATGGTTACGGGGCGGGAGTGAAGGTCCGGGAAATGCCGACACTGCGACCGGCGTTGTAGGTCGCATGCGGAACCGGACCGGTTCCCTGGGGCAGCATTCATCGGCCGAGGGACGTACGCCGGGACCGCTGGAGCACCAACTGACTGTAACGCCTCAGAACAAATCGGCGAGAATGTCGGCGGCCAATTGCCCATCCGGCTCCTCCAGGCCAGCCATGGCATGTCGGCGAAGCGCCACGTCGCGGCGTTGAAGGCGTCGCCCCTTGCCTCGTGTGCGGATCATTCGGGGTGCCCGCCGTTGTTGAACCGCGCTGCGATCAATGACAACTTGTGTGACTCCTTGAGCTGCCAGCTCCGGCCATCTGCCGGAAACCGAACGTACCGCTTCCACCATCAATCGGTGCAGTCCTCGCGCACCCGTCCCAAGCGACGCCGCCTGCTCGGCGATCGCGGCGATCACATCGTCGTCGATTTGAAGGTCGATGCCGTGAATCGCGGCAAGTTCTCGCTGAATTGCCAGGGGAGAATGCTGCACATATCCGGCGGCGATCTCGGCAAGGTCGTCGGACGAGAGTTCATGAAGGATACTGATCGAGGCGAAACGGCCGACGAACTCAGGAATGAAGCCGAATTCGATCAGGTCGGCCGGTTGGACCTCGTGAAGCAGTGCGTCTCGCGAATGCCGGCCGGCCACTCCAACAGGTGTATGGCTTCGAGCGGCAAAACCGATCGATGAGTGATTCTGCCGACGCTGCACGATGTCGTCGAGTCCGACGAAGGCTCCCGTACAGATAAAGAGCAAGCGGCTTGTGTCGACCGCAGCGTGCGGCTGGCCCTGAGTCCCTTTGGAGATGCGGCCGTCCAGCAGCGTGAGCAGTCCGTTCTGGACACCCTCACCACTGACGTCGCGAATCCCGGGAGCTCGCCGGATCTTGTCGATTTCGTCAATGAAGACGATTCCCTTCTCGGCGCGCTGCGCATCGCCGTCCGCCCGCTCGACAACCGCCGCCACCACCGACTCGACGCTGTTGCCCACATATCCGGCTTCCACCAACCCCGCGGCGCTCGTAAAGCCAACCGGCACATGAAGGAACTCGGCCAGACGTTGTACCAGGTAGGTCTTTCCCACTCCCGTTGGCCCAATCAGCAGAATATGATGCCGGCCCAGGTCACGCCCCTCCACCTCGCGGTAGGCTTGCGATAGATAGTGGTTGTAGACGGCGACGGCGATGTCCCTCTTGGCTCGTGCCTGGCCCAGCACGAATCGGTCGAGATAGTCGACCATCTCAGTCGGTGTTGGCAAGAGTGGTTGTGACACGCTGAACCTCAGTATCAATGTGGCATCGGAAAGGGTGGGACAAGAGCAATCCAGAACAAAAGGCCCCAAGACCCACGATCGATACTCCCAGTCAGCCGAATCTGGCGGGGACACCCGCGTTAACGGCTCATCGTCGCTGCGCCGGTGGAGTTCCCCCGTACCAGTTCTGGTTCGGTGAAGGAACTTCCTTCATGACATCCCGACGCCGTGCGCGCGTCGGGCCGTGGTTTCCGGTTGTCAGTGCCGTCCCGGCCGTCTCCAGCCGACAGCCTCCAGTCGTGCGGGCGCAGCCCGCGTGGGGAAAAGGGGCCGGCCCCGGCGCGACTCGGGGTGGAAACGCATTTTCCCGGCCCGTGGTGCGCAGCGATCACGCGGGGAACCGCGTCTCTCCGCTGCTGTTGACCCATCCACCGGTTGCCCGATAGACGTACTCGTAACGACCGCCGGTACCGCCGACGCCGGTTGTGTAGGCGTACATCATCGTCTCCTCCGTTCTGTCTGGCGGCCGCCTTCTTCCTCGCCGGCGAGCCGGCCGCCTCAACCCGCCGACGAAACGTCTCCGTTGCCGTGAGCCGTTCAGTCGAGTCCGAACAAGACTTCGAACAGCTCCTCGCGACGCACCCGCTCCCGATCGCGATCTGCGGCGGCCTTCCGCTCGGCCTCCGCCGCGTCGCGCCGACGGTGGATGTCGTCGATCAACCGAGCCAGCCCGCGGTCCTGAGCGACTCGGCCATGGTTCGAGGCGGAAATCGTGTCGATGGTTGCAGTTGCCATGGTGTATGGCTCCTTTCGAAGAAAAGAATGGAATCGTGGCGAGTCCCCCGTTGGCACCCGCGATCTCTACCAGTCCATACGATCCAACGAGAGGAATTGTGTCTACAAAAATCGTGGCATAACTGCCGTTACCCGTTAGTGCGGTGCCCGCGTCGGCTTTCGTGCCCGACGATCGGCGTGATCCATCGCCGAGGGTGATTCGCCACGGCTCTCCGACTTGCTCCGCCTGTTGGACGACTCGCGCCCCAAGCTGCACTTTCTGAGAAAACGTCTTGGTATCTGGAAAACTGATATCCACAGAAAAAGGCTCTTCCGTCATGCTGTTGTTATCACACAATCCGCACGATGGAGGAGCCAAGGATGGCAAGTTCGCAATG
>JALSIV010000350.1 GCA_026989685.1 Pirellulaceae bacterium
GGTCGACCGGGGCCGGCCGTATCGGCGAGCCAGCTTCTCGACGCTCTGCCCCTGGCGATGGAGCCGGTACAACTGCTTTTTCGTCTCCTCGTCCAGCGGTCCGGGATGACCGGGAAAGACCGCCAGATTGGGGTACCTCTGCTCGAACTGCTTCAACGTATGGCGAATCGTCTCCACGCTCCGGTTGGTATGCTGGGCAATCCGGCGGTAAACCTCGGTCGGACCACCCCCTTCCTCGGCCAACAACCGAGCTCGCCGGACAATCTCCTGACGCTCGGCGTCGGTCAACTGCCGAAACCGCTCGCTACGTTCCACTCGATCCCGATTGAGCGTCACAAAGCGGTCGACGCTGCTGCGGAGAAACCCGACCCGTTTTCGCCCGTCAAACACGAACCGGCGGCTCACCAGCCCCTGTTGACGCCAGCGTGAAATGGTCTTGGTCGAGACGTTGAACATCTCGGCCATCTGGTCGATCGTGTAAACCGGCTCGCTCATTTCGTCGGGACGTACGTCCGCCGAGTCCGAGAGATCTTCGATCAGCAGCAGCAAATCGTGCCGAGCCTCTTCCCCCGACAGCGTGGCCGGCGGCATCGCCTCGGGGCGGTAGCCCGTCACCCGAAAACAGATGTATTCGAAACTATAACGCCGGGTCGGCTCAAGCTCGCCCCACAGCTTCTCCGCCGCCACCATCTGCTCAAGCTTGCGGTCGCGAGGCGCATAGCGCACTTGCTGGTCCCGCAACGCCCGCATGGCATCATTCCGATAGTTGGTCCTCATCACTCTCACCCATTGCCTCTTTGTTCCAGCCCCGGAAGCCGTCCATGCGAGTCCACCGCACTTCCAGAAGCCGCAATCCTCTTCCGGCAACCTTCCTGATGCCGCACTTGCGTTTGCCAGTTCGCCTGCCGGCTCTTGACAAACCGTTCTGCCCTCTCTACGCACTTGGCCTGCGTTCGGTTCTGTAAAATCGTTCACTCCAGTGCCGTATTCGGCTACACCCGTTAGCGCTGGAAATACCCACCGCCAACACCGGCCAGTCTATTGCCACCCGCTCCCGCTAGTGGCAGTTCTCACCTCCAAAACCATCGAGCCCAACACATCGACTCGAACTGTAAATCTCATTCCAAACAGTACTTACTCCACTTCCTCAAGCTCGGTTTCACCTTGAGTTCGGTTTCCCCAATTCCCGGCTATCGACGGCCCCGACCGACGAGACGGCTCTTCGCACCGCTGGATAGTCCTGCCACAGTGCAAACGTTATGCCGCCGGGTCCGACCGCCAAGCCCGCGGGGGGGCGCTGCAAACGACCTAATCGACGGACACTTGGCGTGTCGATGTATGCCAGGAAGATAACCTCGCCCTGCATTATCTGTAGATGCGCTTTGAACTCCGTTTATTCACTGGAAAAATGTCCATTATCCCAAAAAAACGAAAATTCGGTTGCCAATTCCGATCTTGTGGAGGGGCTGGTCTTCTCGTGGTGTGGGTCTTGTCGAGTGTGTGTGCGTCGGCTGCGGACCCGGCTACGGTGGTTCCCGGTATGCGGCGGCGGATCGTGGCTCGAGCCGACGTCGAGGGAAAGCTGCTGTTCAATGCCGATGGTAGCGGGGTTCGCCGGCGATCCCTTCGCTTGAGTGGTAGGCTCGAGTATCTCGAAACCGTGCTGCGTGTGGACGACGGGCATCTGGCACAGACCTTACGAGATGTCGAACATTCGACGGCCAGCCTCGTCGTGGGGAAGTGGACGAGCTCGCCCGAGTTCTCCCAACGCGGCGTTCCGCTAGTGGCTCGCTGGGGCGGTGCCGCCGTGCAGATTTATTCCGCCCGGTCTCCGCTGAGTTCCCGCGACCTGGATGTGGTCGCTTTGCAGGTCGACCCGCTGGCACTGGACCGCCTGATCCCCGTTGGCCGGCGGACGAAACTGGCACAATCCAATCCCGAGGGAACATGGACAGTGGCCGAAGGGGTAGGGGCCGCCCTGTTGGGTTGGGAAGTATGCAGCCATCAGACGCTCAAGTGCAAGGTGGTTCGGCGAGACACCGAACGAGGAGTCGTGTTGATCGAAATCAGTGGCGACTTGCTGGGTGCCGTGGATGGGTCCACGAGCGAGGCCAAGTTGCGAGGCAAGCTCAACTATGATCCCCGTTTGGGCCAATGCGTGTGGGCGGACGTGCTGATCGAGGAAAAGCGGGCGATCGGTCATGTGGCACCGGGCTTCGAGGTGAAGGCTCGCATCCGAGTCCAGGCCGTGCCTCAAGATCCGATTGAAGACGACCAGTTGCGGTCGCACTTGGCGGCCATCCCGTCAGCGCCTCAGGCCACCGATCTGTACCTCGCGTTCGCTTCGCGGTTCCAAGGGTTCGAGATCATGCACGACCGTTCGTGGAAACTGATGGTGGACGGCCCGAGTCGCACGATTTTCCGTCTGATCCACGACGGAGATCTGATCGCTCAGGCGAATTTTTCTCGAATCCGATCGACCGAGCGTCCGACGCTGCAACAGTTCCAGCAGGAAGTGAAGCGGGCATTGGGGGACTCATTTGAGCGGTTTGTGGCGGCCAGCGAAGACGACCGGAGCGATGGGACGCGCGTCTACCGAGTGATCGTCGTCGGAGCGGTCGAGTCGCTGCCGATCCAGTGGATGTATTGTCACTTCCGCAACGGGCACGGGGCCGTCACCGCGGTGATCAGCATCGATGCCCGCTTGGTGGAGAAGCACGCCGGCTTCGACGAGCGGGTGCTGGCCAGCTTGCGAGTGACGCCGCTTCCGACTCCTCAACAGGCCAAGGCGGACGAAGACACGTCGCGAGCGACTCGTTAAGGCGCTTCGCCCCCCCCGGCCGCTACGATCGCGCCAGCCGGACAGAAAAGCGGCAGAAACCCGGCGATTGATTGACCTTGGACAATTTGCCTGACTATACTAGCTAGACTGCAAGTCGGGCAGTTTTCGTGCTTGTCGCAACCACCACCGAGTGGCTGTCTGGCCTCGGGGGGCTTGCAGCATCGAGTTTTGTGACAGGCGATCGGTTGCCGCGTGTTCTCCCGTTTCCCGCCAAGTACGGGGCTCGCGGCTCATGACGTCGGCGGGTTTGGCAGTTCTCGGAGCAAGCCTGATGCGTTTCCCCTCATTTTGTCCCTTCCGGTGGGCCTGCGTCCTGAGTGCGTGTGCTGCGTTCACGTGGGTCTGCGTGGCGGGCACGGTTGGCGGTCAGGAATCGAGTCAAGAACAGCAGCCGCGCCAGTTGGCGTTGGGCGTGTTGCGAGTCATCCAACCACAACTCGAAGTCAGCGAGACTTTCAGCGGGCCTGACAAGATGGTCGAGCTGACCACGCAGTCGCAGCTCAACTGGAAGCCTCATTTCGCCGCCAAGTCCCAGACGGCCTACGAGCGAGCTCAAAAGGTGATCCTCCGCCGTGAGATTTGGGGATTCGAGTTTGCCTTCAAGCCGCTGCGGGTACTCATGGTGGATGTCCCCCAGCCGAGCGGGAAAATGCAACGCAAGGCGGTGTGGTACCTCGTCTACCGAGTGCGATACCGAGGTGGCAATCTGGCTCCTCAGCCGCAAGAGGACGGTACGGTGGCTCCGATCGTCACCGAGCATCCCGAGGGCCGTCTGTTCATGCCTCAGTTTCTGCTGACGGCACACGAATTGAAGGAAACTTATTTCGACCAGGCGATTCCCGCGGCCATGGAAGCGATTGCCAAACGGGAAAAACCGGACGGCCCGTTGCACGATTCGGTGACGATCGCCTCCAAGCCGATTCCTCTGACGCGCGAAGAGGACGCGCCCGGAGTGTGGGGCGTGGCCATGTGGCAGGACGTCGATCCTCGCATCGATTTTCTTTCGATCGACGTCAAGGGGTTGACGAATGCCTACCGCCCGATCGATCCGCCGGGGGCCTACAAGGCCGGCGATCCTCCGGGAACCGGCCGTCAGTTGTTGACCAAGACGCTGCGACTCCATTTCTGGAAACCGGGCGATACCGTCGACGAGACCGACGACGAGGTTCATTTCGGCATTCCCGTGGAGGAGGACCGGGACCGCCAGGCAGCTTTGCTGAGGGTGTACGGAGTGAAAAGACGGGTTGATTACGAGTGGATCTACCGTTAACAATGGGTAGCTCGCATTGGTCATTTCAGCTCTTGGCAGCTCGGTTACCTACAAGGCAGGCAGATCATGGCACATAAGAAGGGTCAAGGCTCGAGTCGCAACGGTCGCGATTCCAATGCCCAGCGTCGCGGAGTCAAGAAATTCGGCGGGCAGCGCGTCCGAGCCGGCAACATCCTGGTACGGCAGGTGGGGAACCGTTTCCATCCCGGCCGGAATGTAGGGCAAGGCAAGGACTACACGTTGTTCGCCCTGGTTGACGGCGTGGTTCAGTTCGACCGCAAGGGACGGCGGATCAACGTCGTTCAGCCGGAAGCCAACTGACGACGAGCGTTCCCCGGCTCGTCTCCTGCCCGAAGCCCGGGTTCACCTTGTGCTGCGCCAAGCTGCGGGCATCTGTTTCGTTTTCTCATGTTTGTGGACCGTATCACGATCGAGTGTATTGGAGGCGATGGCGGCAATGGCTGCCTCAGCTTCCGCCGCGAGAAGTACGTACCGCGAGGCGGTCCCGACGGCGGCGATGGCGGTCACGGGGGCAGTGTCATCTTGGAGGCTCGAGCCGGTGTCGACCAACTGGTCGCGCTCGCTCACAAGAAGACCTGGAAGGCGCCGCGCGGGCGCCATGGCATGGGAGCCAACCGGCAGGGGAAGCGGGGCGAGGACATCGTGCTCTACGTTCCCCCCGGCACGCTGGTCTATGACGCGGAAGGCGAGTTCGTACTCAAGGACCTGGTCGAGCCGGGTGATCGGCTGGTGGCGGCTCGGGGAGGCAAGGGCGGTTACGGCAACGCCCGCTTCAAGTCAGCGGTCAACCAGGCGCCGCGCGAGCACACGCCGGGGGAAAAAGGCGAGGTGAGGCGATTGACGCTGGAATTGAAGGTCATCGCCGATGTGGGACTCGTGGGAAAACCCAATGCGGGCAAGAGCACGCTGCTGAGTCGTTTGACGAAGGCTCGTCCCGAAATCGCCGCTTATCCCTTCACCACCAAGCACCCGCATTTGGGCCGGGTCACCGTGGATTGGAACACGTCGTTTGTGTTGGCGGACATTCCCGGGTTGATCGAAGGAGCCCATGCGGGAGTCGGGTTGGGGCATGAGTTCCTTCGTCACATTGAACGCTCGGGGATCCTGGTTCATCTGGTGGAGCCGGCGCCGATGGATGGTACCGACCCGGTGGCCAACTACCATGCGATCCGGGACGAGTTGGTGCGCTATTCGGAATCGCTCGAAGAGCGACCGGAGATTGTGGCGGTAACCAAGGCCGAACTGCCGGAGGCGGAGATCGTCCATCGGCGTTTGCAGGAAGACGTTAGCACGGAAGTGCTGCTGATATCGGCGGTAACCGGTGCGGGGCTGGATCGGTTGCTGCAGGCCATTCTCCGTCGGCTGCAAGCCACGCAACATGCTTGATCGCTCCTCGTTCGCCCGTCCCTGGGTACTGGTCGACATCGGCAATCAGCGCTGCAAGGCGGCTGTCGTCGACGGGGCGGTCTGGGAACCGGCAGACACGATCGTGTCGTGTTCCTTGACGGCAGAACAGTGGTCCGACTTCGTCGGTCCTCTGCGCGATGCGAGGGCCGAGTGGTGGATCAGCAGCGTGCACCGGCCAACGGCGAGTCGCCTCATCGACTGGATCGCCCGCCATCGGCCTGGCGATGCCGTTTGTTCTCTTGCCCACGATGGTTTTGCCATGCAGATCGATGTCGAGTCGCCTCGCGCGGTGGGGATCGACCGATTGGCGGCGGCGCAGGCCGCCTCTTGGCGGCTCGAGGACGGCCAGTCGGCGGTGGTGATCGACGTGGGGACCGCAGTCACGGTGGATGTGGTCTCGATAAGCGGCGAATCGGCCTGCTTTCGTGGCGGCGCCATCTTGCCTGGCCCAGGGCCGGCGGCGCAGTCGTTGGAGACGGCAACCGACGCGCTGGTGTCGGTGCCGTTCCCCAGAGACGCTCCGGCGCCGTTGGGACGCGACACCACGGAGGCCGTTCAGGCGGGACTCTATTGGGGGCTGGTGGGCAGCGTTCGTGAGTTGGTGCGTCAGATTGTGCGACGGCATGGCGAACCGGCATTGCATGTCGTGTCGGGCGGGCAATGCCGGCCTCTGCTGGACCATCTCGCCGGACCGATCGTTCACGATCCGGAACTCGTGCTGCGCGGTGTGGGCATGGCGGCTCGAGCTGCCACTAGCGGTCGAACCACTTCTTGATCACGTGCGCAGTGGTGGCTCGGCCGGCCCGAGCAATCGAGGTGGTGAGCGGGATTTCCTTGGGGCAGACGGCGACGCAGTTCTGGGCATTGCCGCAGATCTGGATACCGCCGGGCGCGGTGAGTTGATCGAGTCGCGCCGCTGCCTCGTGCTTGCCGGTGGGGTGCATGTTGAACAGCATGATTTGGCTAATGGCGTGAGCCCCGATGAAGGACTGATCGTAGGTCGCTCGCTTGCGCTGCTGGAACTCCTCGTCCGTCTCGCCGGAGAGGCGGGTCAGTTCGACTTTGGTGTATTGAGGGCAGGCTTCCAGGCAGCAGCCGCAACTCATGCACTTGCTCAGCGGGTACGCTTGCTCCTGCACTTCGGGGGAGACCCGAGGTCCCGGGCCCAGTTCGTAGTAGCCGTCGACCGGCACCCAGGCCCGCGCTTTCTCCAAGGCTCGAAACAGCCGGCTACGGTCGACCATCAGATCGCGCACCACCGGGAATTTGCTCATCGGCTCCAGGCGGATTTCGTTGGGATCTTCCTGTTGCAGCAGGTTGTCGACCAGGGCGGAGCAGGCTTGGCGCACTCGGCCGTTGATCACCATAGTGCAGGCGCCGCAGATTTCCTCGAGGCAGTTGCAGTCCCAGGCGACGGGAGTGACGGAACGTCCGTCAATGGTGGTGGCCTTGGCTGCGATCTTCTGCAGCACGCTGATGACGTTCATTTGCGGCTCGTAGTCGACGCGATGCCGCTCCCAGTAGCTGGCACGTCCCGGTGCTTCTTGCCGCAAGATACGTACTTCGAACGAATCGATGGATGCTGGTTTCGACTGTGGTTCGGCCATCGTGCCAGTATCTTCCTGTAGTCGGTCGGGGAAATCGTCGATCAAGTACCGGCCGGGGCGCCCGCCGCCTCCCCGGTCGGCTCGGCCATCGCCTGTTGCCGTTCCCGCCACACCTCTTCGATCGTTTCCGCTCCGACCAGGCCGTACAACCGCGGTCGGGGAGGGATCAGCGAAGTGTCGACGTCTTCGTAGGAAATGTCGATGTCGCGGCGATCTGCGTTCCAGCAGGCGATGGTCGACTTGAGCCACTTGCGGTTTTTCTCCACGAAGGCGTCGACCCACTGTTCGGCCTGCCGGCGCCGCTCGGCCGGATCATCCGACGTCAGTCCGGGCAACTCGAACTCGGGTTTGTAGTGGGCCCCGCGGCATTCGTCCCGCATCAAGGCGCCTCGCAAGATGGTCAGCGCGATGGGGAACATGTCCTGGAGCGATTTGGTGAACACCACGTTCTGGTTAGTCCAATTGCCGGTATCCGAAAGCGCGCATCGGTCGGCCCGGTCGCGCAGTTCCAGCACCTGCTCGATCGCCTCGGCGAGCTGATCATTGTGGCGGACCACCGTGGCCGTGCGGGTCATGATGTCGCCGAGTTGCTGGTGGAGTAAATAGGGGTTCTCACCGCCGCCGTCTCGTGACAGCAATTCGGCATGACGTTCCTCTTCCCGACGTCGCGCCGATTCGAACAGTCCCGCCGGCAACTCGCTGGCCACACCGCCGGTGAGATTCTCCAGTTGGTCGGCCAGTCCGGGAGCTACGAACAGGCCGCTGAAAATACAGCTCAACAGTGAGTTGGCCCCGAGACGGTTCGCGCCGTGATACTGGTAGTCGCACTCGCCGATGGCGTACAACCCGGGGATGCTGGTGGCCTGGTTCTTCGGATGAGCGGGCACAAGTCCACCGTCGGCGGTCCGCTCGTAATCGACCCACAATCCCCCCATGGAATAGTGGACGGCAGGGAAAATCTTCATGGGGACGTCTCGAGGATCGACACCCTGGAATTTCTCGTAGATTTCCAGGATCCCGCCCAGCTTCCGATCGAGCTCGGCCCGAGGAATGTGGGTCAGATCCAAATAGACGGCTTGCCGGTCGGGGTCGACACTGAGTCCTTCCTGGACGCAGACGCTGAAGATCTCGCGCGTCGCAATGTCGCGAGGCACCAGATTGCCGTATTCCGGATAGCGTTCCTCGAGAAAATAATAACGCTCCTCCTCGGGGATCTGCCTCGGGTCGCGCGAATCGTGAGGTTTACGAGGCACCCAGACGCGGCCCCCTTCGCCTCGAGCCGATTCGCTCATCAGCCGCAACTTGTCGGCTCCCGGAATGGCCGTGGGATGAACCTGCACGAACTCCCCGTTGCCATACTTGGCTCCCGCCTGAAAACAGCGACTGACGGCACTCCCCGTACAGACCATCGACATCGTCGAGCGTCCGAAGATCAGGCCGCAGCCGCCCGTCGCCAGCACGACGAAGTCGGCGGGGAACGAGCGGATTTCCATGGTGACCAGATCTTGAGCCACGCAGCCCCGGCAGCGACCCTGTTCGTCGAGGATCGGTGCGAGGAAATCCCAGAACTCGAACTTGCGGATCCGTCCGGCCACTTCCCAGCGACGAACCTGTTCGTCGAGTGCGTACAAAAGCTGCTGCCCCGTGGTGGCACCGGCAAACGCCGTTCGTTTGTAAAGCGTGCCACCGAATCGCCGGCGATCGAGAAAACCTTCGGGCGTGCGGTTGAACGTTACCCCCAAACGGTCCATCAGGTCGATGACCGGGGGGGCCCAGTACGCCATTTCTTTGACCGGCGGCTGGTGCTGAAGAAAATCGCCGCCGTAGACCGTGTCGTCGAAGTGTTTCCACTCGTCGTCCCCCAACTGGCGCGTCTGGTCGTTGACCGAGTTGATACCGCCTTGAGCACACACGCTGTGGGAGCGCTTGACCGGCGTGAGACTCATCAGGTCGACGTCGACTTCCAGCTCGGCCAGCTTCATGGCGGCCGCCAAGCCGGCCAGCCCCCCACCCACAATCATCACGCGCGGTCTTGCTGCCATGATTCGATCTTTCCAGCCTTCCTAGTGCGACTTGGTTGCTCCGCCGTTGCTCTGTTGCGAGTCTTCTGTTGCGGCCGCCGCCGTCTCCTCGCCCAGATGGCCACTGGCGCGTTTGTGTTCCGCTTGCTGAGGATCCAGTTCACCCGATGCGACCTTGGCGTTGTACATCTTCTGTTCGACGGCTCGAGCATCTTCGGGATCGGTGCGAAGCGGTCCCGACCATGAACCGAACGCGACCGCCAGCAACAGCAGGCCGAACACACCGCATACGGCCGTGGCTCGTCGCTGAGCTGCCGGGCTGGTCCACACGCCCCAGGTGATCCCCATCGTCCAGATTCCGTTGGCAAGGTGATACACGCAAGAAGTAACGCCGATGGCATAGACCAGCGGAATGACGACTCCCCGAAACGCCAGCGTCAACGTGGAAGCCGCGTTGTAGGGTGCGAAGCGGGCGCCCCCCAGTGGCCGCGCCACGTTGTCCAACCACCAGTCCCAGTGAAACCAGCCGTGCATGTGGAACACGTGATATACGATGAAGAAGAACGCAATCACGCCGGTGGCTCGCTGCAGCGTATAGCGGATGTTGGCCTTATACGGATAGTTGCCCGTGTTGGGGAGCCCGCCGGCAATGATCACTACACCGAAAATCGCGTGAAACAGGATGGGGATGAAAATGAATCCCCACTCGACGATCGGGAGAAAACTCCCCAGGCTGTGGATCTGATAGACCGCCTTTTGATAGCTGGCGGGGCTGTTGAGCAGGCTGGCATTCACCATCAGGTGAACGCACATATAGGCGCCGACGGGAATCAGACCGCTCAGGGAATGCAGGCGGCGGATGAGAAACTCGTGACGTTGAAAGAACGTCGGCTGCGGAGTCGGCTCGGCCATGTCTGCTTCCTCTCTCTGCGGCACGATCACCGGGGTCCCAATTGCCAGCAGCCGTCAGTATATGGCGCGAACAAACGGCCACAACCCGGTGCGAACGGGACCGTGTGCGACTCGAGTCCCTGTTCGTTTTCTCCCCTCACCACCACGCGGCGTACGCGATTTCTCCGGCGAGAAACGAAGCCAGATTGGCGCCGATGATGGCGGTAAAGTCGCGAGCCAGCGCTCGGCGGTTCTTGGCAGGATGTGTCGACTCGTCTTTGCCAACCGCCAATCGGAATAGCACACACTCGGCCAGCGGTGCGAAGACCTCGGCGACCGCGAGGTCGGTAGCCCGGCTGTAACCGCTCAATACCAACGGCATGACGAGCACGACGATCGGATACTCGTCGCCCGACAGCCAAAGCTCGTTGTACTGTGCATGCAACGCCGCTGGCATCGTCGATCCTCTCAGCACCTCAAGATTCGTCGTAGCCGTACAAACCAATTATTGTGATGCGCGCCGCATTCAAATGCCACTGGGGGGTGTTGGTGGATTCCCATGGAGACGGGACGCCGCTTTGCCGGTTCGGTCTCGTTCGGTTGTCCACCATCGTTGGTCCCGTCGAGCCGGCTACTTCGGTTTTCACTTCGGCGATGCCGGTTTCTCGATCCAGACCGAAAACGCATCCAGGTCCTATCCGGTTGAGATAATTTGGGACTTGCCCGTCATCCGCCCGAATCTGGAGATGCTTGGTGATGGAGGTGAAGAGATGGAAACACCGAGTCACAGAGGACACGGAGTCTTGACAGCGGCCGTTTGCTCAGGTCGATCTTGTTTTGTCCGCAAATACGGTTCTTATGGCTGTTCGCCGGCGGCAGGTCACGCAGTCCGGCATCCCCTTGCGCAGGCGACTCACCACTACCAACTCGAGATCCATGGCGGGACGCAGGAAGGGACGGTTGGCACACAGACCATCGACGTCACACAACTCGGCGAATTCCCCGCATCCGAACGTCCCCAGGTTGTCGACGCCGGGAACCCAGTGGGTTTCCATCGCCGCTTTCTTGTCCTGGGCATCCTCGCGGCGATAGCCTCTGAATTCGACCACGAAGTTACGTAATGTGGTGACCCGAGCATGGCGGTTGCCGTTACGGCCTGCGGCAGACGCCCGAGCACAACGGCGATCTCGCTCGCACGATCATCTCGGGCGACCGTTTCGCGTCAATCGGTTGGGCTTCGACCAGCGGATCCGAGCCAGCAGCAGGTCGCCTCGCGCGCCGCCGCGTGGCAGCCATT
>JALSIV010000351.1 GCA_026989685.1 Pirellulaceae bacterium
CGAACGGCTGTTGCCGCTACTGGAAGAAGGAGACATCCTGATCGACGGCGGCAACACCTACTTCGCCGATACGGAGCGGCGGACGCGGGCGGTGGAAGAGCGGGGCCTGCTCTATGTCGGCACCGGAGTCTCCGGCGGCGAAGAAGGAGCTCTCAAGGGTCCCAGCCTGATGCCCGGCGGCAGCCCGGCCGCCTGGCCGCTCATCCGGGAGATGTTCCAAGCCATCGCGGCTCGTTGCGGCAGCGATCAAACTCCCTGTTGCGACTGGTTGGGACCGCGCGGTGCCGGTCACTACGTCAAGATGGTGCACAATGGAATCGAATACGGCGACATGCAGTTGATTTGCGAATCCTACCACCTGATGAAGGAGGGGCTGGGACTTTCCAACGCCGAAATGTACGACGTATTCGCCGAGTGGAACCGGGGCGTCCTCCGCAGCTACCTCATCGAGATCACTCGAGACATCTTCAGCGTTCCCGATCGTCTGGCAGGGGAGGGCGAGTTGATCGACAAGATCCTCGACACGGCCGGTGCCAAGGGAACGGGGAAGTGGATGAGCCAGCACGCGCTCGATCTGGGCGTTCCCAGCACGCTGGTGACCACCGCCGTGTTCGCTCGGTACCTCTCCGCCATGAAAGAGGCTCGAGTCCGCGCCTCGAAAATCCTCCCCGGCCCCAGTGACGAACAAATGTCGCAGACCGCGGGGCAACTGGGAGCGACTCGAGATGAGCAGATCCAAGCCATCGCTGACGCACTCTACGCGTCGAAAATCTGCAGCTATGCGCAAGGCTTCGTCCAACTGCGAGCCGCATCGGACGAGTTCGAGTGGGGACTCGATCTGGGCAAGTGTGCGGCGCTGTGGCGAGGCGGATGCATCATTCGCGCTCAGTTCCTCGAACCGATCATGGAGGCGTTTGCCGGCACTCCCGACCTGGAGAACCTGCTATTGGCACCCTACTTCCGTGAGGCGGTTGTACAGCGACAAGAGGCCTGGCGCCGAGTCGTCTCGGTCGCCTCGATCGCCGGAATCCCGGTCCCCGCCTTTTCCGCGGCGCTGGGCTACTACGACAGCATTCGCCGCGAACGGTTGCCGGCCAACTTGTTGCAAGCTCAACGCGACTACTTCGGTGCCCACCGCTATCGGCGTCTCGATCGGGAAGGGGACGACGACTTTCATACCGACTGGCTCGCGGAACGCCGCACGCCCCCGGAAGCCTGACCGCAGTTGCCCATGTCTCACACGATCGCGATCTTCGGCGCTTCGGGCGATCTGACTCGCAGGAAGCTCATACCGGCGCTCTACCAACTGTTTCGCAAGCAGCGGCTGCCCGATCCCACTCGAATCGTCGGGTTTTCCCGCACGGCGATGACGGATGACGAGTTTCGCGACCTCCTCCGCGAAACCACGCACACGCACAGCGGGGCGTTGTTCGACAAAGCGACATGGGACGAGTTTGCCGACCACATCTTCTACCAGCCGGGCGACTTGGGAGAGTCCGACTCGATGGGGCGACTTTGCCGGAGACTCGAACAACTGGAAGCCGGGGAACCGTCCACTCGCGTCTACTACCTGGCGACGCTTCCCCAGTTGTACGAAACGGCGGTGCGCCACATGGGCGAGTGGAATATGGCCGGCGAGGCATCGGGAGCGCGCCGATTGGTGGTGGAAAAACCGTTCGGTCGCGATCTGAGTTCCGCTCAGGATCTCAACACCATCATCCACCAGGTGTTCGCCGAGAATCAGGTCTTTCGCATCGACCACTATTTGGGGAAGGAAACCGTTCAAAACCTGCTGGTGCTCCGCTTCGCCAACAGCATCTTCGAACCGCTCTGGAACCGGCACTACGTCGACCATGTGCAGATCACCGTCGCCGAATCGCTCGATGTGGGATCGCGAGGACGCTACTACGATCAATCGGGCGTGTTGCGGGACATGTTCCAGAACCACCTGCTGCAACTGATGATGATCACCGCCATGGAAGCGCCCGTGCGGTTCGAGGCGGACCTGGTGCGGGACGAGAAGGTCAAGGTGCTCCAGGCGCTGCGCCCCATTTCGACGTCCGAGATCGGCGAGGCGACCGTGCGCGGCCAGTATGAGGGTTACCGTGATCACGAAGGCGTGGCTGCCGACAGTCAGACCGAGACGTTTGCGGTGGTGCGTTGCTGCCTCGACAACTGGCGATGGAAGGATGTGCCGTTCTATCTTCGCAGCGGCAAGGCTCTGTCCTGCCGCAGTACCCAGATCGTTATCCAGTTTCGAGACGTGCCCCATCGACTGTTTCAAACAGAGCAGGGGAGTCCGCTCGATGCCAACCGGCTGGTCGTGCAAATCCAGCCCGCCGAAGGGATCCAACTCCACTTTCTCACGAAAGTCCCCGACGCCGGGATGCAGCTCAGACTGACCGATCTCGACTTCCGCTTCGATCGCGAATTCCCGGCCGGAATGCCCGATGCCTACCAGCGGCTGTTGTTGGACGTTCTGCACGGCGACGCCAGTCTGTTTGCCCGCAGCGACGAAGTCGAACTTTCCTGGGCGTTCATCGACCCGATCTTGGCTGCCTGGCGGTCACCCGCCGCGCCGCCGCTTTACCTCTATCCGAAAGGCAACTGGGGCCCGATCGAATCGGCCGACTGGCTGGCCGCTCAAGGACGGCAGTGGTTCGACGTGTGCCCGGTTTTGCATTAGAGCTGCATGAGATCGACCGCTATTCGGCTTCGACGAGTTCGGCCAATTCTTCCGAGACCGCCTCAACTTCGTATTCGGTTTCGCCGTCGAACAGAAAGCAGGACAACCCGGCCGCCGTCAGTTGCCGCCGGAGTCTCTGCCGGGCGGCATCGGCCCCTGCGCTCGTCCCTTCGCCGCCGGAGCGGCTCAGCAGGACGGCGGCCGTGGGCTGCAGCGTTTCCGGGTCGCACAGCAGAAAGTCGATCACCGACTCCGACCCGGCCCTGCCGCGCCGTCCGCCACGGGAATCCCCGCAGAGAACTCGACTGGCGTCGACCGCCACCTGAATGCTAAAGTCACCGGCAGCCTCCTTCAGGACGCTGTAGAAGTAGCGGTCGCCCGGTTTGAGCAGCGATTGGCGCAGTCGTCGTCTCGGTCGCCGGCCGTGTCGCCAGCGACGAGCCTGCCACGCCGCGGCCGTTCCCGCGGCAGCCACGATCAGTGCAAAGGAACTATCCATCACAGGGTAGAGATCGGACGCCCTGCCTACCTCACATTGGTCCTTCGCTTGCACAGACCGTTGGGAGAGTCGTTCCGGTTGGAAAGCGTCCGGATTGTCTGCCCAAAGGAAAAAGTCGATGTCATCCATCACGCCACTCGCCAACGCATGCGACGACGAGCGGATCCCCTGTCGGTCGTCTCTCACGATCGGCTCGCGGCGCCTCGATTCGAGTATCACCCAGGCCGCCCTCTCCGGATACAGCGACTGGCCGATGCGCTTCATTGCCCGCCGGCACGGAGCCTCCTATACCGTCTGCGAGGTGATGCTCGACCAGTTCTTGGTGCAGATCAAGGACCGCCGGCGCAATCGCCATTTGCTCTACTTGACCGACGACGAGCGCCCCGTCGGCGGCCAGTTGATGGGTGCCGAGCCGGAGTTGTTTACCGCCGGAGCCAAGCGGTTGGTGGCCGCCGGGTTCGATGTGATCGATATCAACTTCGGTTGCCCGGTCAAGAAGGTGCTGGGGAAGTGCCGCGGCGGGTACCACCTCGGTCAACCCGAGGTGGCGCTCGAAATCGTGCGCCGTACGCGCGACGCCGTGCCGGCTCACATTCCCGTTACGCTGAAGATGCGCCGAGGCATCGACGAGTCGGCGAAGAGTCGCGACGATTTCTTCCGCATTCTGGAAGGAGCCTTCGACGCGGGCATCGAGGCCGTTACCGTCCACGGCCGGACGGTCGTGCAGCGCTACGATGGAGAGAGCGACTGGCGGTTCCTGGCCGAAGTCAAACAGTTCTTGGGAAACCGGACCATGCTGGGCAGTGGCGACTTGTTCGCGCCCGGCGACTGTCTCCGCATGATCGAGCAAACCGGTGTCGACGGCGTCACCGTGGCGCGCGGTGCCATCGGCAACCCCTGGATTTTCGCTCGAACGTTGGCGCTGCTCCGAGGCAAGCCGTTGCCGGCTCCGCCGACACTGCGGGAACAACGTGAGGTGATGTGGGAGCACTATTGCCGCGCCGAGTCGATTTATGGCGAAAAGCGGACTCCCGTGCTGATGCGCAAGTTCGGCATCAAGTACGCTCGGCTTCATCCACGGCATCCCGAGGTGCGCCAGGACATGGTGCGTGTCCGTTCGCGAGGCGACTACGCCGATGTTTTGCAGAAATGGTATGACCGGGACGAGCCGGGTGTCGAACCGCAGTGCGATCAATAGGTCCAGGTCAGGCCGATGTGCGGTCCGTGATACACGATCTCGCCTTTGTGGGCCACTTGAGCCGGCCCCAGTTGCAGCAGGTTGATGTCGGTATTGAAATTGTCCTCCGCCAATGCCACGCCGGTCAGCCAATAGGCGTTGTAGCCGACCAGGAACGTCCATCGCGGGGCGAACTGGTAGTGCATATCGAGCGACAGCTCACCGAGGAATGTCGTTCGATCCCGGTTGTCACTTCCGGCGAAATTGCTGGTCGCTCCCAGGGCGTCGACTTGCGTCAAGGTGTAGCTCATCGATGCCCCATTGGCCAAGATGGCTCCTTTCATGTCGAAGTCGATCCACAGCCGCGGCCGGACGAGGAACTGCGTGGTGAAACCGAGCTGCGCTCCCACCATCTCGTTGTCGGTCTGCGTCGTGTAATCGACGCCGGCGGTGCCGGGCCCCGGTGTGGTGCTGGTCGTGCGGTACCCGAACGACTCTTGCAGGTTGACGTAGCGGATGCCCACGAGGAACGAACTTTCCCAACGTCCCGGTCGGGACAGCAGTCGGCGGCGGACATTCAATTCCACACTCGATAGCTGCGAACCGAACCGAATCGAGACGAAGTCGTTGAAGTCCAGGCCGTTCACTCCCGCCGGATTGCCGAAGTCGGTAAACGGAGAAAACAGATTGCCGTTTCCGCCGCTGCCGTTGGGATCGAGATTGCGAATGGCGACCGTGTCGTTCCAGGAATAGCCGCCCATGAAGGTCGCCTCGAGTCGGTACCAGTCCCCCAACGCGCGGCCGATGGTGGCTCGGATGCCACCCTCGAACTCCGAATCGAAGTCGTTGGTACCCAGGACCGTGGGCCCGCTCGGCCCCAGCGCCGCCATCGGCCGACTATCCGCCGGATCGCGGAAGAGAAACAATCCTTCGGCCTGGACCATCCACAGCGGCGGGCAGCCCGCCTCCGCCGGCGCGAACGCGTAGCAGGCCCCTTTGTTGCGCCATGGCAAGTTCGGATCATGCCAATAGGTATTCGTTCCCGTTGCTTCTTCCGAGTGAGGCGGTTCGGCCTCGTACCACGCCGGATAGGCCTCACGCCAAGTGTCGTCTTGCGCGGCGGCTCGCTGGGAGATGAAAGGACAACTCAACAGCAGAGCGCCCACCAGAACGCAAAAGAAAAAAAAACGGCCATAGGACGCAAGCATCGGGAACTCCCCTATTCGGCACAACCAAAACAAACCGATGGCTACTTCATTCTTCGACGGTTGCCATCGCCATCATCATGGTCTTTGCTATGCGAGTTACGATCGGTACGACCGGACAGCTCGCCACCGGAACCGTCCGAAGAATTGGTGCGACCGGCCCAAGTTATCAGAGCTGACAGAGTGTCGTTACCGAATACTCGTGGCGTGGGCATCACGCAGAGGCGCCGAGAGCGCAGAGGGCGGTCTACCGGTGCATGCACCTCGTGCCATTCCCCTCCACCCTTCACCCTTCACCCTTCACCCTTCACCCTTCCCACTTCCCCTCTTGCAGAGCCGCCGTGATCTCCTCGAGCACATCCGGATCCGACTCGACCGACCGCCGTGCCAAAAGAGCCTGACGTCCCCGCGCCGTTCCCAGTTTTCCCAGTGCCCATGCCACCGCGCCGCGCACACACGGATCGTCGTCCTCGAGTGCCCGGCATAACTGCGGCTCGCACTCGACCGCTCGCTGATTCCCCAGCACGATGGCTGCGTTGCGCAGCAAACCGGCGCGGCCGGGCCGGCTCAGCGGAGTATGAGCGAACCGCCGTTTGAAGGAAGCGTCATCCAATTCGAACAGAGAACGCAGGTCGAGCGGCGAGAGTTCCGGTTGCGGAAGGAAATCGGGTTCGGTTCCCGCTGGAGCCTTCCGGTTCCAAGGACATACCTCTTGGCAGACGTCGCAGCCGAAGACCCAATCGCCGATTCCGTCGCGCAACTGAAGTGGGATCGGACCGCGATGCTCGATGGTGAGGTAGCTGATGCACTTGCGGGCATCGAGTTGGTACGGGGCAGGAAACGCGTCGGTGGGACAAGACTCCAGGCAGGCCGTGCACGTGCCGCAGTGTTGGAGCGATGGTTGTTCGTCGACGGGGAGAATCAAATCGGTCAGCAGTGCCGCCAAGAAGAACCAACTCCCTCGCCGGCGGTCCAGCAGCAGCGTGTGTTTCCCGATCCATCCCAGTCCGGCTCGTTCGGCGAATTCTCTCTCGAACAGGGGGGCCGTGTCGACCACGCCCCGCACGCGAGCTTCCGGTTCCCGCCGGCGCATCCAGTCCGTCAATCGCCGCAGTTTTTCTCGCACCACGTCGTGATAATCGCGGCGTCCTCGAGCATAACGAGCCACGCGGCCTCTTCCCGGAGCGGGCGGAACGTCCGTTCCCGACGAATATCCGAGCGCCAACATCACGACGGTATGACAACCCTGCAACACGCCCGCCGGGTGACGGTAGGCTTCGCGCCGCCTGGGGATGTACTGCATTGCGCCGGCGTAGCCTCGCTCGAGCCACTCGAGGAAGGCCTCCCAGTAGCGGGTCTCCTCGGCGCGGCAGATACCGACCGCGTCGAAGCCGAGATCATGGGCCTCGGTTCGCAGTGAGTCGACGAGTGTCATGAGCCGGATTTTGCTTGAAATGGAGGCATCGTCCAATTAGCGTAAAAGAAGAAGTACGGTCGACGCCGGTTGCGGCGGACGCCGGGTGTCGCTCACGGTGTGGCGATACCCACTCTTTTCCTCATCGATCGAACTGAGAAGGTAGGGCACCATGCGACTGGCAGTTTTTCTCGGCGTATTCTCTCTGTTCTTGGTTTCCGGCGACTCGGTAGCTCGAGCCGGCGGTGGATGTGACACGTTCAGCGGGCTTCCGGCGCTGTACGGTTACGGATTCAGTGGCACGCTGTACGGCCTGGGGCGCATCCCCGTTCCACCTTACTTCGCGCTCCATCCACCCGTCTACTATAGCGAGCAGGTGGCCCGACCGTACGGCTTGAGTCCGTTCGCTTATCGGTCGGCGCCGGTCGAATCCCACCGCATCAAGCCGACGGTGATCACCAACCCGTTTGTGAAGCGGACTCCGGCCGTTGCCCCCAGAAAGAAGCCCGCACCCAAAGACACGGTGACGGCTCGAGGCGAAGTCATCATCAATCCGTTTTTCGAACAAACGCTCGAGGTCGTTCAGGACTGATCGAACCGCGTTGAGCCCGATCGTCGGCAGACCGCCCACGCCGTACGCCACAGAACCCCCCAATCGCTCGCCGGTGTTCGTCGCCTCAAGTAGGCGGCGCACCGGCGTGCTTTTCGGTACAGCAGCACGTCCCGGTAGTACGTCACCGGATCTTCCTGCTTCGCCAGGAGTGCCTCTTCGTCCCGCAGTTCCAGGCTCACCACATCGGTCAGGCCGGGGCGCACCGCCAGCAGTATCGGCTTCCAGCAGTCGGGCCAGTGCTCCACCCACTCGGGGACTTCGGGACGCGGCCCCACCAGCGACATCTCGCCGACGAGCACATTCCACAACTGGGGCAGTTCATCCAGCTTCCAACGTCGCAGCCACCGCCCGACTCGTGTCACACGGGTGTCACCGGCCGACGTGATGTTGGCCCCTCGAGTCTCCGCGTCGACCACCATCGAGCGGAACTTCCAAAGCCGAAATCGCCTGCCTCCTCGACCGACGCGCCATTGACCGAACAGGACCGGTCCGGGCGATTCCAACTTGATCGCCGCAGCGACCAGCACTCCCAGCGGAGCCAACAACAGCAATCCGGCTCCGCTGGCGACGATGTCGACTCCTCGTTTCAGCAGGGCGTCAACTGCGAATCGGTTCATCGAGGTGAACTCCCACCAGCGATCGCGAAGGGGATGGGGTCAGCAGACGCCGAAGTGCGGCCACCACGCGCCGGCAGTCGCGATGCGTGAGCGAGGCATACAGCGGCAGACTGAGCGAGCGGGAAAAGGCGGCGTCGGCATTGGGGAATCGGCGCCCGCGGATGGAAGGGCGACTCTTCCAAAATGGATGGCGGTGAAGCGGAATGAAGTGCACACTCGTGCCGATTCCCTGTTCAGCCAGGCTTGCCACGAGCTGATCCCGGGTACAGGGGGCGTCGTCTTCCAGCCGGATCGGGAACAAGTGCCACGCGTGGAGATCACGAGTGTCGCGAACCACGGGCAAGCCGATGGGAAGCCCGGTTAGTTGCTCGTAGTAGTATTCGGCAATCTGCTGCCGGGCTGCTCGCAGCTCTTCGGCTCGAGCCAACTGCACCCGCCCGATCGCGGCAGCCAGATCGGTGAGGTTGTATTTGAACCCGGCCGCCACCACATCATACTTCCACGATGCGCCGGGCGCCCGGTAGCGGTCGAACACGTCGCGGCTGATCCCGTGCAGACGCATCGTCCGCATCCTCTCGGCCAGTTGTGCGTCGGCCGTCGTGATCATGCCGCCTTCACCGGTGGTAATCGTCTTGGTGGCGTAGAAGCTGAAGACGGTGAGGTCCCCCAGTGATCCGATGGGGCGACCTCGGCAGGTGGCGGGGAACGCGTGAGCCGCATCCTCGATCACGGCGACTCCGTGACGGTGAGCCACGGCCAAGAGTCGCTCCATGTCGCACGCCTGTCCCGCAAAGTGAACGGGCACCACGGCCCGTATCGATACTTCCTGGCGGATTCGCCGTTCCACTACCTCCAGATCGAGCAGCATCGCCGACTCGTCGACATCGACCAACTCGACCGTGGCCCCCAGGTGATGCACGACCTCCGCCGTGGCCGTAAACGTCCAGGTCGGAACGAGTACGCGGTCACCGGGCCCGATGCCAAGCGCTTCGAGCGCCAGGTGGAGGCCGGCGGTCGCCGAATTGACGGCGACAGCGTGAGGCGACGAGACGGCGTTGGCGAATTCGCTTTCAAACTTCCGAGTTTCCTCTCCCGTCGTGAGCCAGCCGCCACGCATCACCCGCACGACGGCCTCCACTTCGTCCTCACCGATGCAAGGGCGAGCAAAGGGAATCGGATCGATCGGAGATTCCGTGTTAAGCGACATCGTCAAAGGGCAGAGCAGGGGAGGGAACGGCAAGTGAGGCCCCGGCAACATGGGCTGGTTGCCGGTTCCATCGCTTCATGGTTCGATCGTCCAGGGCTCCCAGACGCTCGAGATACAGGTCGACCGTTTGCCGAGCGATCCTGCGGTCGTCGAACCGGGAAACGGCCAGCGCTCGAGCCCGCCGTCCCATCTGTTCCCGCAATTCGTCATCGCGCAATAGACGCTCGATGGCGTCTGCCAATTGTTCCACCCGCTGCGGCGCGACACAGAATCCGGTGCGTCCGTGGACGACGATTTCCCGGCAACCGCGAACCCGAGTCGCGACCATCGGGCGCCCGCAGGCCGCCGCTTCCAACAAGACCTTGGGGACTCCTTCGCCGTACCAGGTGGGGGCCACCACGATCGAGGCGCGACCGTAGACGTCGCCCATGTCGTCGCGCCGTCCCCACCACTCGATGAGCCCGCTGCGAACCTGCTGTTGCAACCACTCCACCGAACAGGACTGGGAACTCAGCGGGTCCGGTTCGCCGACCACGACGAATCGAGCCTCTGGATACCGGCGGCGAAGCAGCCGCGATGCTTCGACGAACTGGGCAATGCCCTTCGGCCAGATCAGCCGCCCTGCCAACAGGACAATCGGTTCCGGCGAAGGAGGCTCGGGCGTGAAGCGGCGAACGTCGACACCCGAACCCCGAATCAGTGCCGTTCGCTCCCGCGGAACGACTCGGCGCCGCACGCAATCCGCCAGATCGTCGGGGTTCTGGAACACCGAAAAATGTCGGCAGCCGTGAGCCAGCCGCAACAGAGACCAGGTGACTCGGTTCCGGGACGCTGTATTCGAGCGGGTTGCCAACGCCCCCAGACCGGTGAAGCCGTGAATCACGCACGGCGGTCTCGCAAGTCTCGCCGCCAGCCCTCCCAGAACAACCGCCTGCACACTGAGATGATGCACGACGTCGGGACGCAACCGGCGATAAAGCGCCGCCAATTCACCAACCGCCCTCAGTTGCCTCCAAGGCGCCCGCATGCCTCGCGGCAGACGTATCGCGTGGACCGGCAGCCCAATTCGCGCGAACGGGTGCAGATCGCCAACCGGTCGCGTTGCCACGTGGACTTCGAATCCGGCCCGGCGAGCATAGCGCGCAAGTGTTGCCCGGTGGCTCCAAAAGTAGTCGCTTTGCGAAATCACGAGCAACAGTCGCATGGCACAACAAGCCGAAACGTGGGTAGTGCGACAAGACCGGTTTTTTGCACGACGCCGGAGCGGTTTCTAAGAAAACGGGCCACTGGGAGCAAGAGGAATCCAACGAAAGACGGAAAATGGGGGAGCGAGGGAGAAGCCTACCCGGGTCGGCGCTTGGCGGCTGCGCCGCTACGCTCTGCCCCGAGCGGACAGGGGAAGGCCCCAACGGGGCGTGCGGAAGAGAAGACGCGGCACTGGGCTGAACCTCCACCCGCTCGACCAAGGGCATGCCGGATACCTGGCACCACGCCATCTTCGGCTGCCGCCGGATGACATCCCTGCTGTCGTCCCATTCGTCTTATCGGTCCCGCCAGTCCTGTTTCCCATCCGTCCCATTGCCGGATGAGAGCACACCCTGCCGTTTCACCGTCGGGGATGTCCTGCATCACCCCATACGACTCCCCTGCGAGCCGCATCCGCTGCCACCCTTTGCCGGTCGTTTCCTTTTCGATGCGGCCGGCTCAATCCCGGTTCTTCGTCCTGGCCAGCGAATGATCGGTGCTTCGAGGCGTGAATTGAGGATCGATGTCGGCCAAGGTGCGAGTCAAAGCGCGAACGGTCTCTTCGATCTGCTCGGCCGTGTGAGTGGAGGTGATGAAGAACCGCAGGCGAGCCGCTTCCTCCTCGACGGCCGGATAGAGAATGGGCTGCACGTTGATTCCTTGTTCGAAC
>JALSIV010000352.1 GCA_026989685.1 Pirellulaceae bacterium
CCGAATCCCAACACTCGCCTACGTTGCGTGATATTCATGCGTCGCTCGTCTCAGATTGAACACTCGAAGTACAGGTTCTTGCCCGGTACGCTCCCACGTAGCGCAAATCACAGCGCGCCACGCGGGAACGATTCATGGTTCGATCACGTCCAGGCTACCCACGCGGCATCCTGGCTGCCGTCTGGGCCGCCTGTGGGGTCTCTGCCGACTGCGCTGCCAAGAACCGCCCCAAGGCCCGGACTCCCTCCATTGTACATAGCTTTTCCGGGCTGTCCACGAAGCGGACCCTCGGCACGAACACTCCAGATTCTCTGATCCTACCTAGAGGCATCCGGTATCGCAAGAAAAAACGGCAAAACCGGCCGTTCTCACCCCAAACCCACCCTTAAGAGGGAAAAGCTACGTGCGAGCCGCCTGGCGTCCTCGGCGCGACCGGTGCCGCTGGCCGGTTTGAGGCCGCGTCATGAGGAGTTGGTGGCCGACTCCTCCCAGCAATTCGTCCACGCGAGTTCGCAGTTCCGAGCTGATCGCCACCTTCATTTCGGACTTCAGCAGGACCCGCGAGTCGTCCTCCAATACGATCAGCAGCTCGACCGACTGCCGTCCCGGATAGTATCGCAGGATTTCATGCAATCGTTTCAGCGTCTCCTCATCGTGCCGCTTTTCTTCGATGATGATTCGCAGGCCGCGGGTGCAGCGGGACTGGAGCTGATCCAAGGGAATCAGTTCATGGACGATCAAATTGGCCTCGTCTCCCCCTCGCCGGTCCACCACGCCGCGCACCACCAGGATGGCATCGGGCTGCACGAGTTGCCCGTAGATTTCATAATCGTCGGGCCACAAGATGCATCGCACCGATCCGGCTCGATCCTCCAAATCGAAGTTGACGTATTTGGTGGCGGTGGAACCGGGACGCGTTCGTTTCACGTGGGCGTGTTTGATGGCGGCCAGCATGCCTCCGAGGATGATCTCGCCCCGATCGGGAACTTCGGCGATGTCGGCCGTGGTCCGGCAACCGACCTCTGCAAAGGTCGACTCGTATTCGGCCAACGGATGGCTCGAAAGATAAAACCCCAGCGCTTCGCGCTCCGCCAGCAACCGCTCGCGCTCCGGCAAATCGGGCACATCGGGCAGATCGGCTTCGGCGGCCGCTGGCGGGCTGGCCAGATCACCGAACAGGCTTCGCTGTCCGGTCTTGCGGTCTTTCTGCGCCTTGGCGCCGGCTTGCAACGCTCCGTCGACGCCGGCCAGCAAGCGGCCGCGGTTGGAACACCACGAGTCGCAAGCACCGGCCTTGATGAGCATCTCGATGGCCGTGCGGTTGCACACCGACGAATCGATGCGTTCACAAAAGTCATACAGGTCTCGAAACGGCCCATTCGCCCGGCGTTCGGCCACGATGCCCTCAGCGGCCTTCCCACCACAGCTCTTGATCGCCGCCAGCCCGAAGTAGATCTTTCCATCCGCCACGGCGAACTCGACGTCGCTGCGGTTGATATCCGGCGCTACGACTTCAATGCCCATTCTGCGGCAGTCGTCCAGATGCTCGACCAGCGAATCCTTCGTCTTGAAATTCCGGCCGGGGATATCTCCCGACAGCAGCGCGGCCATGAACTCCAGCGAATAGTGCGTTTTCAGATAGGCGGTCTGGTAGGCCACCAGAGCGTAAGCGGTGGAGTGGCTCTTATTGAACCCGTAACCGGCGAACTTCTCGATCATCTCCCACAACCGCTCGGCCTGACTCTTGGCGACTCCCTTGGCCGTAGCCCCCTTGAGGAATTCATCCTTGTTCTTGCGGATCAGCGCTTCCTTCTTCTTGCTGATCGCCTTGATGCAGGTATAGGCGGCTGCCAAAGGAATGTCACCGAGCCGGTTGAGGATCTGCATCACTTGTTCCTGGTAGACCATCACGCCATGCGTCTCTTCCAGGATCTCCTCGAGAATCGGATGGAGGTAGCTGGCTTGCTTGCGACCGTGCTTGACGTCGATGTACTCCTGCACCATTCCCCCTTCCAGCGGACCGGGGCGGTACAGAGCGTTGGTGGCGATGATGTCTCGAAAATGATCCGGTTTCATCTTTTGCAGCAGGTCGCGAATCCCGCCGCTTTCCAATTGGAACACTCCCTTGGTCTCGCCTCGGCACAGCAGAGCGTAGGTATCGGGATCGTCCAACGGCAACCGGTAGATGTCGATCTTCTCGCCTCGCGTCTGCTCGATCATAGCCACCGCCTTGCGCAAGATCGTGAGATTGCGCAGGCCGAGAAAATCCATTTTGAGCAATCCGGCCGCCTCCACGTCTCCCATCGACCACTGCGTAATCACGTCATCCTTGCCGGAGACGCGGCAGAGCGGTACGTAATCGGTCAGCGGCCGGTCGGCAATCACCACGGCGGCGGCATGGGTCCCCACGTTCCGTGCCAGTCCCTCGAGTCGCCGAGCCAGATCGATGACCTCCCGCACTTCCCCGTTTTCCTCATACGCCTTGCGCAGATCGTCGCTGATTTCCAGCGCCTTTTGAATCGTCATCTTCGGCGCTTCGGGAACCATGGCCGTGATCGGCGTCACGCGCGAAAGGGGCAGTCCCAGCACTCGAGCCACGTCCTTGATCGCCTGCCGAGCCTGCAGCGTACCGAACGTACCGATCTGCGCTACATTGGCCTCGCCATATTTCTCCTTCACGTAATGGATGATCTCGCTGCGCCACTCCTTGCAGAAATCGATGTCGATGTCGGGAGCCTCGAGCCGGTTCTCATCGAGAAACCGTTCGAACAGCAAGCCGTACTTCAATGGACATACGTGGCTCAAGTAAAGGGCGAAGCAGACGATCGCCCCAACGCCGCTTCCCCGCGCCGTCGCCGGAATCCCCTGCTCTCGGGCCTGCCGAACGAAATCCCACACGATCAGGAAGTAGTTGGAGAACCCCAGTTTCGAAATGACGGACAGCTCGCGATCGAGCCGCTCCATCACGCGAGGCGCCAGCTCGCCGCCGGGACACATCTCTTCGTCGCCGGCATAGCGCTCCTTCAACCCTCGCTCGCATAGTTCCCGCAACAACTGGTCGGCCGTCTTCCCCGCGGGAATCGGGTACGTCGGGAAATGCCGCTTGCCCAGTTCCAATTCGATCTCGACCGAATCGGCGATCTCCTGCGTGCGAGCCACCGCGTCCTCCAGTCCGGAAAACGCGGCATACATCTCCTCGGGGCTCTTGAGGTAGTACTCCTGGCCATCCATCCTCATCCGGTTGGTGTCCGCGCGGAACTTCCCCGTGTTGATGCACAACAGCACATCCTGCAGCTCGGCGTCCTCCCGATCGACGTAGTGGGAATCGCAGGTGGCGACCAGTGGCAGCCCCAGCCGGCGGGCGATTTCGACAGACCGCTCGGTCACCTCCTGTTGCAACCGCATTCCGTTGTTCATGATCTCGATGTAGTAGCGGCCTGGGAAAACGCGAGCGAACCAACCGGCAATCGATTCCGCCTCGGACATCTCGCCGTCGTCGGCCTTGCCCGTTCGCAATGCCCATGCGAACTCGCCGCTCAGACAGCCGCTCAAACAAATCAGCCCTTCGTGATGCTCGGCCAACAGTTCACGATCGATCCGAGGCTTGTGATAAAACCCTTCGAGGTAGGCGGCCGAAGCCAGTTTCAGCAAGTTGCGAAAACCGGTGCGGTTACGAGCCAACAACGTCAAGTGGTAACTCGACTCGCGCCCTTCGATCACTTTCTTATCGAATCGACTTTGCGGAGCCACGTAGGCTTCGTAGCCGATGATCGGATTGAGGTCGTTGGCCTTCGATTTGCGATAAAACTCGAGTGCCCCGTGCAGATTGCCGTGATCGGTGATCGCCAGTGCGTTCATCCCCTGTTCTCGAGCCCGGTTGACCAGGCGGTCGATCGAACTGGCTCCATCCAACAAGCTGTAATGGCTGTGGCAGTGAAGATGTACGAATTGCCGTACGTCCGTGTCGGTCATGGCGTTGGTTCCTCGAGCAGAGAGGGGATCGGAGAGAGAGCCCGACCGGTTCAGGTTACCACCGGCACGCGGGAGCAGAAAGCTACCCTTGACAAGACGGCGCGAGTCGTTCTCAGGCCTCGGGTTCGCCGATCTGGCGCAGGTATTCGGCCAACCGCGACTGCAGCTCGATCAGACTCTGCCAGCGCGGCAATTCCAGCGACACGGGATCCTCGAGCTCGTCCTGCGAGTGGGACCGGCCCGACGCCAACACGGCTCGCAGACGGATGTGGAAATACTCGAGTAATTCCGAAAGCTGGGCGGCTTGAGCGGGCGAGAGACGGTCGGGCAGAGGGGGTGGTTCGAGCAGGTGCAGCGAGGGCCCCACTTCCAGTTCGTCTCCGCAATTGAGTTCGAAATCGAGCGGCGAAGCGTCCGCTTCACCCGGATGTTGGGTCGCCGCGCCGCTCGCTGCGTCCTGGTTTCGCAGACGAAACAACCGCTCCGCAATCTGCTCGCGCGAACCAAACAGCAACACCGATCGACCGATCGTAATCAGATCGCCGTAACGCAAGATCCGAAGCTGCACGTCCTCCCCGTTGACTTTCGTGCCATTGGTGCTCTCCAGATCGGTCAGCACCAAATGCCCGTTGTCTTCCTGGATCTTGACGTGGAACCGGCTGACGCGTTCATCGTTGAGCTGGATCGTGTTGCCCTCCTCGCGGCCGACGGTGATCGGCGTCTTGAGATTCCGGTACGACCGACCACGGTCACAGCCGTCGAGCACGCGAAGTGTAATCCCGTCCATTCGGTCAGTTCGCCCGTTGTTGGGAGGGACATCGCCCGGCGACGCCCGCTCGGAACCCTCGATTCGAACGTCTCGTTCGTCCGTTGCCGTGCCCCGCCACCAAGCGTTGATTATAGAGCGCGGGGATACGGCAACGTCAAGGGACAACTCCTTCCGGAAGAGGGTGGCCCCTCAATCCGTCGGCGCCACGTCCCACAACCGCGGCCTCCATCAATTGCCCCAGTTGCAGGGGACCGTGATGCAGCGTCTCCGATTCGACCACGACCGGCGCGTAACGGCAGCAAGTCCCCACCAGCCCCGAACCTTCTCGAGCCGGCCCCTCGAGCAGCACCTGCACACGGCGACCTACCAGCGAATCCCAATAGGACTCGCGTAACCGGCGCTCCAACGCGGCCGCCCGCGCCGCTCGATCCCGTTTCACGTCGCCGGAAATCTGCCCCGTCATCTCGGCCGCCGGAGTACCTCGGCGCGGACTAAACGGAAAAATGTGACACTTGGCGAAACCGACCTGCCGAGCCACTTGGCAACTGGCGTCAAAGTCCTCCTCCGTCTCCCCCGGAAAACCGACCATCCAGTCGGTGGTCAACGCCGGGTGATCGAGCCGCTCCTGAAGCAGCCGGCAACGATCGACGAACATCCGAGCACTCCAGCGCCGCCGCATCCGCCGGAGCACCCGGTCCGAGCCGCTCTGCATGCAAAGGTGGATGTGCGGACAGATGCGGTCCGGACGAGCCGCCAAGATGTCGATCAGCTCCCGCGTGACTTCGGTCGCCTCGATGCTCGAGAGACGCAGCCGGAACTCGCCGGGCAATTCCACCAACCGCTCCAACAGATGCGACAGCCGCAGCCACTGGGACTTCGGCTTGCGCCGATTGGATTCCACACCGTAGTGCCCCAGGTGAACACCCGTCAGGACGATTTCCCGGTAGCCGCGTTCCACCAGCCGCGCCACTTCCCGCTCGATCGACTCCGGGTCGCGACTATGGGGCACCGGCCGCACCAGCGGAATGATGCAATAGCTGCACCGGAGGAGGCAACCATCTTGAACCTTGACGTAGGCCCGATGACGCCCCCCGAACTCGGAAATACCGTCCGGCACGTCGACCACGCCGATCCGCTTGAGCCAGTCGGGAAGCTCGCGCTTATCCGTAATGACTTCGGCCACGCCGGGCAGGGCCGCGATTTCCTCCGGAGCGCGCGTGGCGTAACAACCCATCACCACGATCCGCGCCGTCGGGTTGCGGCGATGGAGACGGCGAATGGCCTGGCGACTCTTGGCGTCCCCTTCTCCGGTGACGGTACAGGTGTTGACGATGCACAGATCGGCCGGTTCGTCGCCGACCGCGTCGCGGTACCCGAGCGACAACAGGCCCTCTCGCACGAACTGAGTTTCGTATTGGTTGACCTTGCAACCCAAGGTCAACGTTTTCAGCCGCGGCATCGTCTCTCGCCGTTGGTTGGGACGACCTACTCGTCTACCGGTTCAATGGTGGCCCACATGGCCCCCTGGCATTCGGCCACCATGCGGTCGGGTCCAAAGGCGTGAATCTGATCCCGCTTCAGTTCCGCATGTTCGCGCGTCGTCGTCAGACAGATCGCCCGCCCTTTCCGATGCACTTCCTCCGCGATTTGCTGACCTTTTTCCATCGGGTATCCGAACAGCTTGCGCATCATGCGAATGACGTACTCAAACGAGTGCTCCTCGTCATTCCACAAAATCACGTGGTAGCGGGGCTGCCGTTTCGGCTTGGCTCGCTCCTTCGTCGTCGTCAGCGTTTGGCTGTCAAGCGTCACCGTCTCGTTGTCGGCTACGGTCTTTTCTGCATCGGCCATGATCTTCGCTCCCCCGGACTGGTCCCGGCCGCCCTTCCTGATTCCGATCCGATTCTGAGTGGTCCCCGCCAAGCCCCACTCGACATTGCCAAGTGGACACTGCCCATCAACCCTTTGCCAGTGGACCTTGGTGAATCGATCCGTCAGCCATTATATTGTCGGAGCCGAAAACGGGAAACGCAACCCGCGGTTCCCCCGCCCCGACTCCCATCCCGAAAGCACGAAACGACATGTTGGACCGCAAATTCATCGTCGAACACGCCGACGCAGTCAAGCAGAATTGCCGCAACCGAGGCGTCGAAGCGGACGTCGACCGCCTGCTCGAGCTGGAAACGCAACGGCGAGAAAAACTGCACGAAGTCCAAGAACTCAACCGTCGAGCCAACGAAGTCTCCAAATCGATCGGCAAAGCCAAGGATGCCCGGGAGCGGGAAGAGCGCAAAGCCGAAGGCCGCCGGCTCCGCGAGGCCAAGGAAGCCGCGCAAGCCGCCCACGATGAATTGGAACGGCAAATCGTGGCGATCCAGGCCTGCATTCCCAACATGAGTCACCCCGATGCGCCGATCGGCGAGGAAGCCGATAGCCGCGAACTGCGGCGAGGCGCTACTCCCGTTCCTCAATTCGATTTTCCCGTCCTGGACCACGTGGAACTGGGCGAAGCGCTCGACCTGATCGACTTCGAAGGGGGAGCTCGAGTCGCCGGACACGGCTTTTACTTCCTCCGCAATGAGGCGGTCCTCCTCGAACTGGCGCTGCAGCAGTTCGCCCTGCGGCAACTGCTCGACGCCGGCTTCACCCCCGTGATCACTCCCGACCTGGCCTACCAGGAGATCCTCCACGGAGTCGGCTACATTCCCCGCGGCCCGGAAACGCAGATCTACAGCATCGAAAACTCCAATCTCTCGCTGGTCGCCACGGCCGAGATCCCATTGGGAGGTTGGCAGGCCGGCCAGGTCCTCGATGCCGAAGACCTTCCGATCAAGCTGTGCGGAATCAGCCACTGCTTCCGCACCGAGGCCGGCGCGGCCGGACGCGCTTCGCGCGGACTCTACCGCGTCCACCAGTTCACCAAAGTGGAGATGTTCGCCTTTACCCTGCCCGACCAGAGTGAGGCGATGCACGAGCACTTTTGCCAACTGGAATGCCAATTGTTCGACGCCCTGAAGATCCCCTACCGCGTCATCGACACGGCAACGGGCGATCTGGGAGGTCCCGCCTATCGCAAGTACGACCTGGAAGCCTGGATGCCGGGGCGCGGCGACGGCGGGGAGTTCGGCGAAGTGACCAGCGCGTCGAATTGCACCGACTACCAGGCACGGCGACTCAACATTCGCTATAAGCGGGCAGGCGAGAGGGGGACTCGCTTCGTCCATACGCTCAACGGAACCGCGGTCGCCATCAGCCGGGCCCTGATCGCCATTTTCGAAAACTACCAGCAAGCCGACGGATCGATCGTCGTCCCCGAAGTGTTGCAGCCGTGGGTCGGCAAACAGCGCATCGAAACACGCGCGGCCACCGCCGCCAACTGACTCCGAGAACCCGGCATGCCGTCCAGCCCACCCAATCCGTCCGGCAGCTCCCTGCGTGGCCGCCTCCGCATCTTCGGCCTGGTGGGCTATCTGCTGTTCATCAGTGTGCTGCTGGGATTGCTGTTCTTCGCTCGCAACCGAGTCCTTCACCACACCGACCCACAGCAAGCGACCAGCCAGTGGCAGCAGTGGGTGGAGGACGTCCAGCAGCAATCCGAGACCGCCGGACCGGTGAAACGCCGCCCGCCCGAAACGGCCGAACCGCCGGCTCTGATCCTGATGCGAGACCTGTTCGGCGTGTGCTTGGCGGCGACGCTGGTCTTCGGTACCGTCCTGTTCGGTTCGTTCTGGTGGCTGCTCAGCGGAGCCCTGGCCGCCGGAAACGTCCCCGGCCACGATCGCCGATAGCACCGCCGCTCAACCCGCTCCCACGCCGCGCTCAAACGCGTCCTGCTCCCGCAAATACAGAGCCAGTTCGGTTTCGAACGTCTGAGGCTGCACCCGCCACACGGGGTCGGTTTCGGAATGGGCGTTGCAATGAGCCACAAACAGGCGGTAGGCGAATTTGAACAGGTGGCGGGGAACCCGCAAGTCGTGCAGCGCTTGCAAAACCCGCCCGCCGCTGATCGCCTCATCCAGCAGATCGGCCAACGTCGGCCTGCGATTCCCTTCCGCACAGGCGCGAATCCGAGCGTTGGCCACGTCCAACAGCGCTTCGGGAGTCCATTCGAACGACGGAATCATGTTCTGCTTGTCCAGCCGAGCTCGCTCATAGAATGCCGCGTCCTCCCGGTCGATGAACGGCTTGAGCTCCGCCGGGAGCATCATCTTGATGCCGAGTCCCGGATGCTTGAGAAACTTATTGTCGAACATCGGCCACACCAGCGCCTTCATCCGCGGCGGGGCGCCGTTGATCAACTCCGGCTCGTCCACTCGATCGACCAGCACAATCACGCCGTGGTATCCGAGTGCCTTGAGTACCGTCTGGAACTTGATCAACAGTTCATAGCGGTCGTCCGTGCTGTCCTTGTCCGGAAGAGGCTGCCCCACCAGATCGCGAGCGGGCACCGAAAGCAGGCGTTCGCGAAGCGTCCCCACGGTGTGATGGAGCACCCGGCAACGACGGCGGATGCCGGCCGAACGCCATGTCCAACGAAGCCATCGCACGCCATACCAGGCCCAACCGCCGACCAAGGCCGCCACCCACAGGTACCACAGCGAGGTAAACCAGGAAAACTGCCCGTTGACCCCCAGGGAAATCAGGGCGATCAGCCATAGCGCCGACGTCGCCACGCCGGTCGCCAGGGGAACGTAGGCGGCCAGGTTCGAAAATTTCAGCTTTTTCTTCAGACGCCGCCAGCGGGAAGTGACCGGTTGAGCCATCGATTGATCGTAGCAAGCGGCCAGCAACAGCAAGTCCCGAGCCACGTGGCGAGGCAGCGACTCGAGCCGATGAGGGGAGACGCTGAGCGGTTCGACTTTCTCACTGGTGATCGAGTCGACCAGGCTGGTGACGCCGATCGACAAGATGGCGTCGATGTGGTCCCACAGCTTCCAGCGCTGCAGCAGCTTTTCGGGATTGGAGCGGCGGTAGCGGACAGCCTCACGAAACCGATCGAGGAACGGATTGAAGTCGTCGTAGGTGATCACGAAGACCCGCTCGTCGGGGTACTCGCGGTTGAATTCCTCCAAATGGCGAGCCACCTGCAGCCGCATGGCCGTCTTCCCCGATCCCTTGCGGCCGAACACAATGGCCGTCGACGGCTCGCGGGGATCCCCGTAGACCTTGTCCCAGGCCGGATGGAACGTGTGAGCAATGCACGACTCCTTGAAGACCGGGTCGGTCTGCGCGTCCTCCTCGGCGAACGGGTTGCGCTGGATGCCATGATGCCGCAGGAATTGCCGGATATTCATGATGGTGCGAGGTTTCTTGCGAGACTCTGCCGGTGTATTCGCGGGTCGGGACGGGCCGCCACGGTGCGGCGGGCGGCCGCTTGGCCAAGTATAGCTTCGAGGAACGGTTGATCATTGGCAACAGACCTGCTCCAATGCCCCGTTGTTGGGACGCAATCGCAGAACCCCATGCCGCAGGCAACACGCTCGAGGGAGATGCCGTCGTGATCGTTGGTGTTCCGAAAGAAATCAAGCGAGACGAATACCGGGTCGCCATTTTACCGGTCGGCGTGGAAGAACTGGTGCAACAAGGCCACCGCGTCCTGATCGAACGATCCGCTGGAATCGGGTCGGGAATCCGCGACGACGATTACACCCGCCACGGTGCCGAAATCGTCGACGATGCCGATTCCATTTTCGATCAGGCCGAGCTGATCGTGAAAGTCAAGGAGCCGCTTCCCCAAGAGTGGTCCAAACTGCGACCGTCACAAGTGCTGTTCACCTATTTCCATTTCGCCTCCAGCCGTGATCTGACCGACGCCATGCTGCAAAGCGGAGCCGTGTGCGTGGCCTATGAGACGCTGGAAGAAAACGGCAGGCTGCCCCTGTTGACGCCCATGAGCGAAGTGGCGGGGCGGATGAGTATCCAAGAGGGGGCCAAGTACCTCGAGCGTCCGCAGATGGGCCGCGGGATCTTGCTCGGGGGCGTTCCCGGCGTCGCGCCGGCTCATATCACCATCCTCGGCGGCGGCATCGTGGGAGCCAACGCGGCCAAAATCGCCGCCGGCTTCCAAGCCGACGTCGCCATTTTGGACATCAACATGGAACGGCTGCGCGAGCTGGACCATTACATGCCGGCCAATGTCAATGTGCTCTACAGCGACCGGCACACGATCCGGGAACAGCTCCGGCTGGCCGACCTGGTCGTGGGCGCCGTGCTGATCCCCGGCGCCAAAGCGCCTCACTTGATCCGTCGCGAGGACCTCAAGTTGATGAAGCCGGGAAGTGTGATCATCGACGTGGCCATCGACCAGGGCGGATCGGTCGAAACCAGCCGCCCGACGACTCACAGTGAACCCACATTTATCGAAGAGGACGTTGTCCACTACTGCGTGACCAACATGCCGGGTGCCGTGGGAAGGACCAGCACGTTCGCCTTGTGCAACGTGACGCTCCCCTGGGTGCTCCGGCTGGCCGGTCGGGGACTGGAAAACGCCATCCGCGAATATCCACCCTTGGCAGCCGCCGTCAACATCTAC
>JALSIV010000353.1 GCA_026989685.1 Pirellulaceae bacterium
GGCCCTGATTCAAGATCTCAAGCAACGCGGGCTGCTGGATGACACACTCGTGGTATGGGGAGGCGAGTTCGGTCGCACGATCTACTGCCAGGGGAAGCTGACGCGGAAGAACTACGGGCGCGACCACCACCCGCGCTGCTTCACGATCTGGATGGCGGGCGGCGGCATCCGGCCCGGGATCGTCTACGGCGAGACGGACGATTTCAGCTACAACATCGTGGAGAACCCGGTGCACATTCACCAGTTCAACGCCACGATCCTGCACTGCCTGGGGATCGACTATCGCCGTTTATCGTACAAGTTCCAGGGGCTCGACATGCGATTGACCGGCATCGACCAGCGCGGCCCGGTCGAAGCATTGTTCGCCTGACCGGTCGACCGCCGATCGGCGGGGAGCCGTTCCGGTGCGCCGAGTTCAGACGGTGTTACTTCTTTTCATCGGGATCGATGCCGAGTCGCGAGAACCAGCGTCTCCGCCGCCGCGACTTGCTCGACCGGGCGTCGCTGTCGTCGTCGCCGACCGTGGCCGCGAGCGCTTCCAGCTCCTTGCGTTGGCTTTCCAGCTCCTGCAGTTGCTCTTCCAGTTGGGTTCGTTCGCGTGCGATGCGGGCCCGTTCCGTGGCCAGTTCCACTTCCGCTGCGCGCAATTTTTCCTGCCACTCTTCCTGCAGCCGTTTGAGATTCTCGCGCTCTTCCTGGATCAGTTCGTCGTGGTCGATCAGTTCGGCGATCGCCTGGGCTCCGACGGCGACGTCCCCCACGCGTTCGGACTGTTCGTCGAGCATCCGGCGTAGTTCCCGGATCTCGGCGTCCTTCTCCGCCACGACTTCGTCGGTGATCTTGATCGTTCCCTCGATGGTGAGCCGTTCTTCAGCCCGCTGCGGATCGTCGTCGGACGACTCGCCTTCGAGCTGCGCCCAGAGTTGTTGTTTGAGCGCATCCCAATCGGAACCGCCGGATGAGCTGGGCGTGCCCGTGGTGGACGCCGCTTCGACTTCCCGCTTCAGCGAGTCGACACGCTGCTTGAGTTCCTGAACATCCTGCATGGCCAGCTCATAACGCTGCTTCCATTCCTGAGCTTCATCCGATCCGCCATCATTTCCTGCGGCATGTTCGGTGGCTTCGCGTTCCAGTCGGGCATTGGCTTCTTCGAGACGCTGCTGTGCGGCCCGGGCGTCGGCCAGCTCGAGCTGGAGTTGTTCGATCTGTGTGGCGTATTCGGCTTCGGCACGTCGCAGTCGTTGCAGTTCCTCGGCCTCTTCCCCGCTGTCCGACTCGCGTTGTTCGGCACGCTCCAGTTCTGCTCGCAGCCCGGCCATCTCCTGCTCGGCCGCATCCCGTTCCGCTTCGACCGTTTCGGCCTGCGTTCGAGCTTCTTCGAGCTGCCGGTGCAGGCCTTCCAGTTCCTCCCGCAGTTGTTCGTGCTCCTGCCGCTCCCGGTCGAGTGCTTCGGCCATCCGCTGCCGTTGGGCGTCTTCATGTTCGATGTCGCGAGATTTCTGATGCAGATCGGTCTCGAGGTCCTTGACCTGCTGTTCCGCCCGTTCGCACCGGTCGCGCATTTCGTCGAGTCGGGCGTTGGCCTGATCGACGGCTTGTCGGA
>JALSIV010000354.1 GCA_026989685.1 Pirellulaceae bacterium
AGCGGCCAAGATCGTCAAGGAGGCGCTGACGAAAGTGACCAAGCTGCGAGGCCGGTTGGGAGCCCTTCAACGAACGGCCATCGACACCAATATCGCCTCGCTGAAGGACGTGTCGGCCAATCTGACCGACGCTCTCAGCTTGATCCGCGATGCCGACTTCGCCGCCGAAACGGCTCAGTTGACGCGAAGCCAGATTCTGGTCCAATCGACCACGTCGGTATTGGCGATCGCCAACCAGCAGCCGCAAAACGTGCTGGCGCTGCTGCGATAAAGTGATCGCCGCTGGTCTTCCCCCCGCCCGCCCGCCAGCGCGAGCTGACGGCGCGCCCGAAACAGCGGTTGCATCGGCGCGCCGATCACGACGAACCGAAAATCAACACGAGCGCCAGCGCGCCGAGCAGTAGGACGGCCAAGAAAGAGAAGATGCCGATCCACAAGAAGGAGCGTTGACGGGCTCCACGGTATCCGGCAGACCGCCCCAACACATATTTGGTTGGCTTGGTGCCGGTCGAAGGAGGATCGAGGGGTTCCGCGGGCAGCACCGCTTCCACGCCGGACGGCACGAGACGATTATCTACCGTCTCCTCGGCCCCCGTTTCCGTGGGCTCACCCAACTGAAACTGGACAAAATGGCGCGACGCGACTTCCCATTCGTCCCAACCGTCGCACCATACCAGCGTATCGGCCGTAATGCGACCTTCGGAAATCCACTGTTCGACGGTTTCTCGCGGGGCCGGGCCATACTGACCACCCCCGGGAGGACTGACATACCACACGGCACCCTCGGCGCGACCTGCCGCATCGACCACCGGAGCGGCTGGAGTCTGCGAGTCGCCGAAAGCCGACCAGGAAGCATCACTACACTCACCGGACTCGTTTTCGTCGCCACTTCCGACCGAACGATTTCCCCCGCCGCTCGTCGTCGCCACCTGACTTTCCAAGGGAATCCGGATGCGCCCACCGCAATGTGGACAGAGTCCCTTCTTTCCAGCCAGGAACGACTTCACATTGAGCCGCTTGTTGCAGTGCTCGCACAGAAACCTGATTCCCATTCTGCCACAATCTCTCTGCAGTATGCTGCTTCGGCGGTTCGCGTCCTCGGCACCATGGCGCCACACTCACCAGTATAATCGCAGCGGACCGGTGGAATCGATACCGGTGGCGGGTCCCTTTCCCGTTTCCGCGAAGTGCCGCTGATCCGACCGGCGGCGCTACCGGCGGGTCTCGATGAGGTCGGATCGAGGCGAAAGGCGCCATCTTGGGGGGGCGATTAACTTGCATCTTCGCGCTGCGATCGTTATACCAACGGAAGTGGACGTCCCCTATGCGGCGTCCGCAGCGAGTCGACGAACCGGCGCGTGGGCGTTGCGGCTCGCATCACCAGGAAATCCCACGAGAAGGACCTGATTCAATGACCGATCTGGATTCGCACTACGATCGTTCCCTGGAAATCGCTCTTATCGGAGACTTGACTGAGCACGAAGCCGATCTGACAGAAAAACTCCTCGCGGTTCCCTTTGGAGGATCCTGTACGCTTTACATCAATTCGCCTGGTGGAGGCGCTTACAGTGCGATGTCCTTGCTGTCCGTGATATCGCTGCGCCAATTGCGACTCACGGCAGTCGTGACCGGTGAATGCTCGTCAGCGGCGTTGTGGCCCTTCGCCGCGTGTGCGCGACGCTTGGTCACGGCAACCAGCGTCTTCTTGTTCCATCCGATGAAATGGCAAAGCGAAGAACATGTCGCCCTATCGGAAGCCGCCGAGTGGGCGCGCCATTTCGGCAAGCTCGAGACCTCGATGGATGCGATGCTCGCCAAGTACCTGCAAATCCCGGAGAAACAGCTAAGAAGGTGGATGGAACCTGGCCGCTATCTGTCTGGAGCCGAACTGGCTGCGGCCGGAGTCGCCGAACTGGTCGATTTGCAACCACCGGGCCCCTGGAACGCCGTACCCGCTCGTTCGAACAAGACCCCCCGGCGGCGAGCCAAAGTCGCCACAAGCTGACGTTTGCATGAACATGGATGGAATTCCTCAAGACGCGAAACGGTGGAACCGGCGTTCGGTACGTCGCGTCGCGAATCCGCTGATACTGGGATGCCTGATCGCGGTACTCATGGCGTGTCGAGAACAGACGCCCAAGCGCAAACTCGATGCAGACACGCTGGCGAGCTACGCCTCATTGCCCTTGTTGAAACAGGCCTCGCATCACGAACTCCAGCAAGAGCTCCAGCGGCTGCGCAGCGAGCACGCGACGCCCGAGGCATTGGCGGCTCCCGAAGACACGGCCCTGCTTCCCGACGGCCGACATCCGACTCGCGATAGCCGTGTCCGCTCGACCCGAGCGCTGGTGGAATTGCTTCCCCTTTCCCAACGACAACAGTGGCTCGAGGAAATGGAGCGGGAATTTCCCCGCGCCGCACTCGTCCCCGATCCCTCCGATCTAGCCGCCTATCGTCAATTGGCCCGGCGTTGGGAAAAGGTGCGAACGGATGCCGAAACCATACTGGCTCGAGCCGACTTCGGCCTCTACGTGCCGATCGACCAGGGGCTGCTCAGCGATTTGTCGTTCGTCGATGTGGTGCGCGGTTTGGTCCGGCTGGAATGCCTGAACACGGCGCTCGCCGTGCTGGAACACGATCTGTCTCGAGGACTCGTGGCCTGGAGCACGGCCGGGCGATGGATCGACGAGCTCTCCCGGATGCCTCACGCCGTGACCCGAGTGGCGGCCGCACGAGCTCGCGTCGAGTGGTTGCGTACCGGGCAGAGTCTATTGCAATCTCCGCTGGCTCATCACGAAACGTTCGCGACCGTTCTCTCGATCGTCGAGTCTCAACTCGAGGACTGGCCTGCGGACCGTCAAGCGCTGATCGGGGATCGCGCTGTCGGACTGCACACCTATGAGTTGTTGCGGGCCGGCTATTGGATGTCTCTGCTGACGAAAGAGGAACTGACACAACTCCGTCGGCGTCGGCAGGCCGAAGCGCTCGCGGTCCACGTGGCCACGCGATTGGATGACGACGAGGCCTTCTATTTGCGGGCCATGCGCAGGCTCATCGAGCAATCCGAGCTCTCCTACCCGCGTCGTCACCAGACCTATCAGGCCATTGAAAAGGAATTCCGGTCGCTGAGCGGTACCACGGGCTACCCATGGTTCGCCGCAGAGTTCCTGCTGCCGGACGTGGAACATCTGCTGCGATGGCAGGCCACGGACCGAGAACTGGCCCAAGCGCTCCGCTGGACGATCCGCATCGCAATGGGGGAGGAGCCGCCGGAGAGTCTGCGCGGACCGATGAGCGATCGGGAGTGGCATTGGCAGCCGCAGGAGAAACCGCCACGGGTCGTTCTCCCGCAAGTCCAATGGCCGATCGACGACACGCCTATCGAATTGCCCCGCCTCACGGCTCCCTAGCGGTAGGCCTCATGGCAATTCGAACAGGCTTGGGAGATCTGTCCCACGCCCGTCTGAGCTGCTGCCAGATCATTCTGTTTGACGGCGGACACAACGGATCGAGCTGCCGATTTCATTTGTTCACTGAAGGCGCGGTATTCCTCGTCCTCGGCGTCCTCCATGCCCTCCTCCAAGAAAAATTGGCCAATCGCCGCCACGACCTCGGCCTCCCGTAACACATCTTCGCTGTGGGCCTGGAACTCCTTGTCGTTGCTGGTCCAGGCTTTCAAATCGGCTTCGTACCGCTGTTCCAACCACTGCATCAACGGCCGACGAGGAGAAACCGGTTCCCAACTGACTTCTTCGTCTTCGTCCGGCTCCACCCCCGCTCGCTCGCCGCGCAACAATCGATCGAGCAAATCCTTCGTCTGCTTGGCTTGCGCATAAGTCTGTTCGTTGGCGCCCGCTTTCGCGTTCCCCGCCACGCTTCCGAACTTTTGCCGAGCCGCCTTCGCATCGGCCTTCCAACGCACCTCCCCCTGGTAATGCTCCACGATCCAGAACAACATATTGAGCAGAGTGAACTCCCGCCGCGCCGCCTTGTATCCTCGGCTGCGAAACTGACTGGGAGTGGTCACCGACTGGTTGAGCGCCAGTTTCAGCGATTTCACTTCGTCCTCGATCGACGAGGCGGAAATGAGTTCATCCCACGCCACCGAACTGCTCGAACCACCACCTTCCATCGGCGAGCCGGGCGAGTCCGGTCGTGACGCCTGTCCGTCACCGGTACCGGGTACAGGCCGGTCTCCCTGCAGTTTGGCAAACACGTCCGGAAAAAACGTAGAACCCACTCGTTTGGGATCGAAGGCAGGGGGTTTGGCCCGCCGACTCGTCTTCCGATGGTCGGCCCCGATCAGAAGCACCACGGCCAGGCATAACACACTCGCCAGAGTCCACGCCCGCCATCGCCGACACTTGAATGCGGAACTACGCCGATGCCTCATGGAATGTCTGTCCCGAAAACTCACCATACCGAATCCCATTGTGATGGGCTCTGCACAACACCCTGCCGGTTTTCGCCCTGTTCCGCTCACTGCAGGACGTTTCCATCTTTCTATTATGATCGCAATCGGGAACCGAGCCAGTAACTACGTGCCGACTACTTCTTTTTGCCACCCTTTTTCTTCTTACCGGCGGACCGGCTGGGGGACTTGGCTTTGCCCTGAGGTTTCCCACCGGCAACGTAGGCCCGCACCAGCTTGGCGCGAGCCTGCTGGACATCGGCCAATGCCGCGTTCAGCTTCGGCTCGCGAGCCAGGACGTCCGAAACACGCCGCTTGAGGTCACGGAGATGCCGTTGGGCCGCCTTGTAGCGGTGCAGCGCCGCCGAAGCGTCGGCGTCCGCATCGACGGCGGCTGCTTTCATCCGGGCCAAGGCCCCGTTCACTTCCGTCAGCTCTCTGACCAAGGCTCGAGTCTGTTCGCTTGCGTTCTCTCCCGAATCCCGCAAAGCGTCCAGTCGAGACTGAAGGTCGTCCCTCTCGTCCACCAGGCGTTGATAGGAGCGGTCCTTGGCCAAGCGGTCCCAGACTCGCGCTCGCTGGATCTCGTACTCCCGGCGCGTCTGCGTTCGCTGTTTTTCGGCGGCAGTGACCTGAGCCGAATTCAAGTAATCTCGCCGAAGTTTGGCCTTCAGTTGCTTATACCGGAGTTCGGCTTGTTTCCACTCGCTCGTGGCGGATTGGATAGCCGCCGCGCGTCTCGCCGCCTCCTTCAAGTATTCCTGATAGCGTTTTTGGGCCGCTACCTGCTGGCGCCGCATGGCCTGAGCCCGGCGGTTCCTGCTCCGCTTGGGAGGTCTCATCGCCGCGGCGTCTCCTCCCACGGCCACGGCGATCCACCACAAGGCGATAATTGTCCGTATTCGTTTCGCGGTCATGCTCAACCTTCCGGCCCGAAAGCACCCCTCGCAAATCCGCGGATCATCAAGCCGCGGAGGCTCCCTTGCATTGTGACGGACTGGGCGGAGCGGAGCAAGGATTTTCAAGCCGCTGACTCACGCCCTCTGCCGGTTTTCCCTCCTGGGTCTCGCCGCATTTCGGCCTCGGGAGTGTTGCTTGCAGCATGGAGTTTTGTGACAGCCTCTAACGCCCTTTTTCCCCGTCGGACGCACGGTGGGCCCCTTCGGCTCGAGCCAATTCCCAATCGGCATCCACCATCAGGTGAACGAGCTCTTCGAAAGAAGTGGCGGGTTGCCATCCCAGCTCGCGGCGAGCTTTGGAGGCATCCCCCTGCAGACAGTCGACTTCACTGGGACGCAGTAGTCGCGGATCGGTCTCGACATGCTCCCGCCAGTCGAGACCGACTCGAGCAAAGGCCAGCTCGAGGAACTCCTGGACGGAGTGGGTCTCTCCCGTGGCGATCACATAGTCATCCGGCGTGTCTTGCTGCAGCATTCGCCACATGGCCTCCACGTAGTCTTTGGCATATCCCCAGTCTCGCCGGGCATCCAGATTTCCCAGCGACAGCTTCTCTTGGAGACCTTCTCGGATGCGCGTGGCCGCTCGAGTGATCTTCCGAGTGACGAACATCTCTCCGCGCCGGGGAGATTCGTGGTTGAACAGGATCCCATTGCAAGCGAACAGGTCGTAGGCTTCCCGGTAGTTGACGGTCTGATGGAACGCGAACACTTTGGCGCACGCGTAAGGGCTTCGAGGGTGGAATCGTGTTGTTTCCCGCTGCGGTACCTCATCCACCTTCCCGAACATTTCGCTGGAGGAGGCCTGATAGAACTTCACGTTCTTCCGCTGTTGCAACAACCGAGCGGCTTCCAGCATCCGCAAGGCCCCGAGGGCTACGATATCGACCGTATAGATCGGCTGGTCGAACGACACGCGCACATGACTCTGGGCACCCAGGTTGTAGATTTCGTCCGGTTCGGTGTCCAGCACAATGCTTGTCAGCCCGGTGGCATCGGACAAGTCGCCATAGTGCAACTCCAGACGATCGGTCCGTTCGTCGGCATCGGTTCCCAGATGGCCGATTCGCTCCGTGACCAACGTGCTGGCCCGCCGAATGACGCCGTGAACTTCGTAGCCTTTTTCCAGCAGCAGCTCGGCCAGATACGAGCCGGCCTGGCCGGTAATACCGGTAATGAGCGCACGGCGGCCTGCTGCATCGGTCATCGTGGTTCTTTCCGTAGAGCTCTTCGTGCCTGTAACAAACCCCGTCGTACGGTCGCCCGACCTCGGACGGGTCACTTGCGACAGGGAGTCTTGTGACAGCCTCTCAGAACCCGTCGCCCGACTGCCCGCATCGTTTTTCGGCCTCGAGCGTATCGCTCGCAGCCAGAAGTCTTGTGACAGCCTTGTACCGCCCGTCGCGCGGAACGAACAGGCTCAGAGGCGACAGCGGCGAGCGGCACCGGATGGAGAACGCACGCCGCAGGGGCGGGGGCCATCGGCGTCGAGGTTCAGTCGGGATACAACGGTGTCGACAGATAGCGTTCTCCCAAGTCGGGAAGCACGACGACGATCAGCTTTCCGGCGTTCTCTGGTTGTCGGGCCAGGTGCAGGGCGGCCCAGCAAGCCGCTCCGCTGCTGATACCGCAAAAGATCCCTTCTTCCGTCGCCAATCGACGCGCCGTCGCCATCGCATCTTCGTCCTGAACGGGAACGGTGGCATCGACCACATCGATGTTGAGCACATCGGGAATGAAGCCGGCGCCGATCCCCTGAATCCCATGCTTGCCCGGCTTCAGCTCCTGACCCTGCTTGCGCTGGGAAATCACCGGACTGTTGGCCGGTTCCACGGCATACGATTTCATTTCCGGTTTGCGAGACTTGATCACTTCCGACACACCGGTAATCGTTCCCCCGGTGCCCACGCCGGCCACAAAGATGTCGATCTTCCCGTCGGTGTCCCGCCATATCTCCTCCGCCGTCGTCTTGCGGTGAATCTCGGGATTGGCCGGATTCTTGAACTGCTGAGGCATGAAGTAGTTGGCGTTCGATTCCGCCAATTCGGTCGCCTTCCGCACAGCGCCCGGCATGCCCTCGGCGGCCGGTGTGAGCACGATTTCGGCACCCAATGCCTTGAGCAACCGGCGGCGCTCGATCGACATGCTCTCGGGCATCGTCACCACCAAGCGGTAGCCGCGAGCCGCACAAACGTAGGCCAGCGCGATTCCCGTGTTGCCGCTCGTCGGCTCGATGATCACCGTGTCAGCTCCGATCTTGCCGTCCCGTTCGGCCGCGTCGATCATCGCTCGGCCAATGCGGTCCTTCACGCTCCAGAGCGGATTCATGTTCTCCAGTTTGGCCACGACCATCGCTTCACACCCTTTGGTGATCCGTCGCAACTTGACCAGCGGCGTGCCGCCGATGCACTGCGTGATCTCGTCGTAGATCTTGTTTTCCGCTGCCGTTGCCATGATCGTCCTCACTGGAATCAAAGGAATCGATATTGCCGCCCCCGTTGGACGGCGATTATATCAGTCCGCGCGAAACGACGTCAACGCAGGCGGAAAACGCTGGCCCCCGGGCCTGCTGCCCATTACACTTTCCCGTGCCCCTGCACATCCTCACCGTTTCGATCGGTCGCGCCGGAGCGAATCCTCATGAGAATCCCCCCCATTGCCATCGCCGTCGGTTGGATGCTGACGGCTGTCGCTGCCGCCGATCGACCGATCCAAGACCGCTCGCCCGTCGACCTGGCCTTCACCGCCGACGGAAAATGGCTGGTTACCGCCAATCAGACGAGCGGCACCGCGACGCTGATTGACGTGGCAAGACAACGCGTCGCCGCCGAAATCGAGGTGGGCGAGTATCCCGTATCCGTCGTGGCTGGAGGAGAACCGGATCAGGTCTGGATGAGTTGCCGCGACAGTGGAACGGTGGTTCGACTGGCCATCGAAGATGGAAAACTCACAAAGATGCAGACCCGGACCGTCGGCTATCACCCGTGGGGCCTGGTCTGGAATCCGCAGCGGGGATCGCTATGGGTGGCGCAGCGAGCGGCCGGGCGGGTCGTGGAGCTGGATGGAGACAGCGGAGAAGTCGTTCGCACCATCGAGGTCGGCAACTGGCCCGAGCGACTGGCGATTTCCCCTGCAGGCTCGCACTTGGCCGTCACGCTGGCCGGAGAGCAGGGCATCGCCATCATCGATCTGGACCGGGGACGTGTTCAGAAACGTTCCTTCCGCGCTCTCAACCAGGGACAACCCATGTTCTCGGCCGACGGCAGCGAAGTCTGGCTGCCATGGATGATGTACCGGGCCTTTCCCATCAACGCGACCAACATTCGACGAGGCTGGATCTGGGGAAGTCGGATGGGACGCATCCCCCTGGACGACTCGGGAACCCGCCGAATCCTCACGCTGGACCAGCGAGGGCGAGCCGTGGCCGATCCGTGTGACATGACGTGGGTGGGCGACGGCCGTCAATGGGTCATGACCGCGGGCGGAACCCACGAGCTGTTGTGGTTTCGCCGGAAACGTCTTCCCTGGCGCGATTATGCGGGAACCGATCACATGGACCCTCGACTGATTCCCGACCAGACGCGATTCCGGCGGATCGCATTGGGTGGCCGACCCCAGGGAATCGCGGCAGCTCCCGGCAGCACGACGGTGTATGTGGCCAACTACCTGCGAAACAGCGTTCAGGTCGTCGATCTGAGGGAATTCCGTGTCGGCCATGAAATCGACCTGGGTGGCCCTCGCGAACCATCGCCGGCGCGACGGGGAGCCGCCATCTTCTACGATGCCACCCGCAGCCTCGATCAGTGGTATAGTTGCCACACCTGCCACCAAGATGGCGGCACCAACGCCGTCGCCACCGACACGCTCAACGATGGTTCGCCTCGAACGTTCAAGACTATCCTCCCTCTTTATGATCTTCCTCGAACGGGACCATGGACCTGGCACGGTTGGCAAACCGATCTGCGGGGGGCCATGACCAAATCGCTCACGTCGACCATGCTGGGAACACCCCCCAGCGAAAAGGAGATCGATGCGCTCCTCTCGTTTTTCGATCAGCTCAAACGGCCAGTCAATCCCTTTGCGGTGGACGACTCGCGGGACCGACTCGCCATCGCACGTGGCCGGAAGATCTTTTTCGGGTCCGCAGCCGGATGCGCCGATTGCCACAGCGGACCGCATTACACCGACGGTGAGATCCATGATGTGGGCAGCGGAGCGGCGTCCGACCGGTATCCGGGCTACAACACACCGTCGCTTCGCGGCGCGGCCCTGCGCCTCCGCCTGATGCACGACGGGCGAGCCGCCTCATTGGACGCGCTACTCCGAAAGTACCACCGACCGCAGGACGTGTCGGGAAGTCCCGGCTTGAGTGAGGCTCAGCGAAAAGACCTGATTGAATTCCTGAAAACGCTGTGACCGAGGCCCTGTCGTTCCGTCCGGCGGCACCCTGGGAAACTGTAACGGTTTTCCCGAGTCGATCGGCTCTTTTTCTGGAATCGGTCGTGTTGAGCTGCCGATAAGGAAAGCAACTTGTTCGATTCTCATCGATTTGAGTGCGCCGAGTTCGGGGCAGCCAGCCGATCGGCCGGGAGGCAATTCTCGCATGTCCACGTCATTGACGGTCGAAACAACTCGTTTTGGCAAGTTTCACGTCACTCGAGACCAGATCTGGACGTTTCCCAGCGGACTGATCGGGTTTCCCACCGCCACCCAGTGGCTGCTGCTGGGAGAGGATGAGGCGAGTCCCCTGGTGTGGATCCAATCGGTCAGCCACTCTCGCCTGGCGCTTCCGTTGATCAGCCCGCGACGCTTCGTCCGGGGCTATCGGGTGCGGGTCACGCCCAGCGAACTGGAACCGTTGCAACTCGACGATGACGACCTGCTGTTCGTGTTGACGACGGTGGCGTCTGCCGGCACGGCGCTCACCACCGATCTGCGAGGCCCCCTGCTGTTCAACGCCTCGAAACGGCTGAGCGTTCAAGTGGTCACCAGCGACGATTATCCGCTGCAATACGTCCTTCCGGTGCGGGCCGATTCCCTGAAACGATCGGCATGATCGGGCGCTCTACAGCCGTTGCGTTCCGAACAACGCACACGGTGGCCACCACGGCTGATTTCTCAGTGGCGGGGTGGCCGATGAGTGGAACCAGTTGCGAGTGACGCATGGTCCGCTCGAAGGCACCCTGAGCACAAGGAAGGACATTGTCATGCTGGTTTTGTCCCGACACCGTGATGAGAGCATCATCATCGGCGATGACATTGTGATAACGGTCGTCGATATCCGAGGGGACAAGGTTCGTCTGGGCATCGATGCGCCACAGGATGTTCCCGTTCATCGCCGGGAAGTGTATGAGGCGATCCAGCGCGAAAACATGAAAGCGTCCCGAACCGAGCCGGGAGAATTGGATGAATTGGGGTCACGCTGATCCCTGACGGAACGTCCGACCGTCCCAGCTATGCCGCAACCTCATCTGTAGCAACGTGTTAGCGGATCAGCCGCAAGTCGCAGCGGAAGTCAAAAAAACGAAAAAACTGGCTTTCATCTGTGCAAATGCGACCTACATTTTTACAGCTTGCCTAAAGCGTGCAGGCTTGCGAGACGATCACGAATAGTGACCGGCTATCGAGTTTGTCGCTTTGTGGGCCGCCGGCTCACGCTGCCGGCAGAGCGAATGAGCACAGATTGAGATGTCGATGTGAGTCGCCTCCCATCGGATGGTCGCCGGATTCCCAGTGACAGCGACGACCGACTCACATCCAGGCCGAGTCGACTTCCGCCAAGGACACCACGACAAGGGGTGAAATGAAATGACCCGAATCAACACGAATGTTGGATCTCTGATCGCCCAGAACACGCTGCAAC
>JALSIV010000355.1 GCA_026989685.1 Pirellulaceae bacterium
TGATCACATGGGAGGCCGAGGATCAGTATCTCCCCGCCACTCCCATCGATTTGGCCTATTCGTCAAGCCGCCAGGGGCCGTGGCACGTGATCGCGGCCGGGATTCCCAATTCGGGCGAATACGCTTGGCGGCCCGGTGCGGCGATGCCTCGGGAAGTCTTCCTCAAGATCGTCGTCAAGGACGAGGCGGGCAATACGGCCGAAGCCGAGCATCCGGTCCCCGTCGATCTTTCCGGCTTGGCTCCGCGAGCTCGCATCCGGCGGATCGTGCCGGCACGATAGCAAAAGGGCCACAGCCGAGCGCGGCGGCAGTTTCGACCGGGTGCCCGTCCCAGCCGCCCCGCCTGCCACGAGGACGGTCGGCGACTAGACTGGAGTCGGTGGACTGTGCGCCTCGAAGCCAGACGCCGGTCGAATGACGAACCCCCTTTGGTCAGAACGTTTCATGTCTGCTCGACACCTCTCTCCCGTAAGCACTTTTTGGGCGGTTGGCCTTCTTGCGCTGGGGATGGCAGCGCTATCTGCGACGATTCCCGCGCGGGGCATGGACGTCGTGCGGATCCAGCGAGCCGGGCAGGCTTTGCAGTTGAAAGGCCGTGTTTTGGTGGAAGGGCAAGACGGCAGCCTGCTGTTGCAGACCCGCGACGGAGTGATCTGGGTCGTGCAAGCCGACGAGCTGAGGTGGCGGGACCAGGACACCGCGCCGTTCGCCCCTCTGGACCGCGAAGCGCTGGGGCAGCGACTGCTGGCTCAACTGCCCGCCGGGTTTCAATTGCACACCACCGACCATTACGTCGTCGCCTACAACACATCCACCGCCTATGCACGCTGGTGCGCGACGCTGTTGGAGCGACTGCATCGGGCTTATTTCCGTTTTTGGGAAAAGCGGGGTTTCGAGCTGCGTCGACCCGAGTTTCCCCTGCCGGTAATCGTGTTCGACGACCGCGCGGACTATGCCGCGTTTTCTCGGGATGAACTGGGAGAGGCGGCCTCCGCCGTGATCGGCTATTACAACTTCCGCACGAATCACATGGTCATGTTCGACCTCACGGGATTGGCTCAACCCAGCCGAACGCGGCGCCGCCGTTTCAGCTCGAGCCAAATCCGCCAGTTGTTGGCCCAGCCGGGATCCGAGCGCAATGTGGCCACGATCGTTCACGAGGCGACGCACCAATTGGCTTACAACACCGGGCTGCACACCCGCTATGCAGTCAATCCATTTTGGCTGGCCGAAGGTCTGGCGATCTTCTTCGAGTCTCCCGATTTGAAGAACGCCAGCGGTTGGCGAACGATCGGGCGGGTCAATCGTTTCCGGCTCGCCGAGTTTCGTCGCAACGCGAGTCAGCGGGCGGCCGATCGACTCGAGCAACTGTTGACCGATGACAGTCTGTTTCGCAACGCGCGCACCGCGCCGGCCGCGTATGCCGATGCCTGGGCGCTGACGTACTACCTTTTCCGCCGCAGACCGAAAGACTTCGCGGCCTATCTGAAAGAGATGTCGAAACTCGAGCCACTGGAGGAGTTGACGGCCAAGGAGAGGCTGAAACAGTTTCGGAAATACTTCGGCGCCGACCTCGAGCAACTCGATCGAGACCTCGTCCGATACGTCGGCCGTCTCCGGTGACCCCGTGCCGATGTCGGGACGATCGGCCGAAAGGTGGCCGGTCAGCTTGCCGATTGGCGAGCCGGCCGCGAGTGATTATGATGAGAGCTGCGTAGACCGGCCCCTCGACGGCCCGCACCCTACACCCCCCCTCCCCCTTCCAACCGCCAACCCTCAAGCTCCAGGAGACTCTCATGCCCACGCACGACTCTTCCCGCACCCGCTCGGACCGCCGCGACTTTCTCAAGCAGACGACGGTCTTCGGTGGTGCTGCGCTGATCGCCTCTCAGAGCGGAATCCCCGCCGTTCATGCCGATGGCGACGACACGTTGAAGGTCGGGCTGATCGGCTGTGGTGGACGAGGCAGCGGGGCGGCCGTGAATGCGACTCGCAAGGAGAATCGTGCGGTGCTGACGGCGATGGCCGACCTGTTCCCGGATCGACTGGAAGCGGCCAAGACGAGACTCAAGAAGCGTTTGGAAGATCGGTTCCAGGTCGACGACGATCATTGCTTCTGCGGATTCGACGGCTACCAGAAGGTCATGGAAAGCGACGTCGACGTGGTGCTGTTGTGCACGCCGCCTCATTTTCGTCCTCAGCAGTTGGCCGCCGCGGTCAAGGCGGGCAAGCACATCTTTTGCGAAAAGCCGATCGCCGTCGATCCGGTCGGCGTGCGCAGCGTGCTGGAGACTTGCGAGGAAGCCGAAGCCAAGCATCTCAACATCGTTTCCGGTCTCTGTTGGCGCTATCACAAGGGCGTACAACAAACAATGGCGCAAATCCAGGATGGCGCCATCGGCAACATTGTGGCCATCCACGAGAACTATTTGACGGGAACGCTGTGGCATCGAGGGCAAAAGGAAGAGTGGAGCCCAATGGAAACGCAGTGCCGCAACTGGCTCTATTACACTTGGCTGTCGGGCGACCATATCGTCGAACAGTTCATCCACAGCCTGGACAAGTCGCTTTGGCTCAAAGGAGATGAGCCTCCCGCCGTGGCGTTCGGATTGGGCGGACGCCAAGTCCGCACCGACCCCAAGTTCGGCAACATCTACGACCACTTCGGCGTCTGTTACGAGTGGGCCGATGGTACCAAGTGTTTCGCCTACACCCGGCAGATGAAAGGGACCTTCAACCAGGTCGAAGACTTCGTGCTGGGGACGCGAGGCACCGCCCAAGTGCTGCGACATCAGATCGAAGGACACACCAACTGGCGCTATCGCGGCAAGGGGGATCCGTCGATGTACGACGCCGAGCACGTGGCGCTGTTCGAAGCCATCCGCAGCGGGAAACCGATCAACAACGGCAAGTACATGTCCTACAGCACCATGATGGCCATCTTGGGGCGGGAAGTCTGCTATACGGGACAGAAAATCGAGTGGGCCACGGCGATCAACTCCGATCAGAAGCTGGGACCGGAAAAGTACGAGTGGGGTCCCGGAGTCGAGTCGACGGTCGCCACTCCCGGCGTGACCCTGTTCGGCTAAGCGATTTCGAGTGGTGGACGAGCGTCTTGGAGCCGGCAGCCACACCTGCCGTGACGCTTCCTAGCCTCGGCTATGTTGCTTGCAGCATGGAGTTTTGTGACAGCCTTTTCCTTCGTAAGATCTGCGGGCTGTGAGCGAGTCCTGCACGGAGCATTGGTTGTCACCATCTCGACAGGCTCCGGCCTCCCGCCTCTGGCCTTGCGGGCGAAGCCCGCTCTAGGCCAACCGTAACCGAGCTTCGACCTGTTGCAACGCTTCGGTCACACGGCAGTCGCTGCCGGCCAGATTGACGGTCGATTCGGACTCGAGCCATTGTCGGACCTTCTTTTGGGCGGCAATCACGGTGCTGTGGCTGCGCCGTCCGAAGTAGTCTCCGATCTCGGCATAGACGGCCGGCGTGTGTTTTCGCGCGAGCCACATGGCCAGCATGCGCGGCTGCGAGATGTTCTTGCTGCGTTTGTCCGATTGCAACGCATGCGGTTTGAGACCGAACACGTCGCAAACCGCTTTTTCGATATCCTCCAGCGCCACGTGTTGGCGGACCTGAGCGGCGATGCCGCTGAGGGCTTCCTGAACCAACGTACGCGACAGCGGCCGCTTTTGAGCTCGAGCCGTCGCCACGACCTGGTTCACGGCACCGCGCAGTTGCCGAGCATCCCCCGGAACCTGCTCGGCGATCGACGCGGCGATGCGCTCGCGCAGCGCGTCGGGCAAGCCGGTGCCGCCCGGCGGCGAGTGGGCCGGCATTCGGGCAGCCACCTCGTCCAAAACGCGTGCCACAATCTGTCGGCGAGTCTCCAGGTCGGGAAGCTGCAGCCCGCAGGCCAGTCCACCGGCCACCCGAGTCATCAGCTCATTTCCCAGCCCGCCCAGATCGGCCGGCGAACGGTCCGCCGTCATCACCAATTGTTTGCCGTTCCGGTTGAGCACATCCACCGTGTGTTGCAGCTCGACCAGCGTGGCCTTCTTCTGAGAAAAAAACTGGATGTCGTCGATCAGCAGGACATCGACCGTACGAAACTTCTGGCGGAAACTGGGGAGCCCTCGTCCATGCAGCGCCGCCAGGAACATCGTCGTAAACTGCTCGGCCGTCACATAAAGGACGTGCATCCGATCGGCATGCCGCCGCCGCAGTTCCACCCAAATGGCCTCGAGCAAGTGGGTCTTGCCCGTTCCCGGTGGCCCCCACAGCAGCAGCGGCGAGAAATCGCCGGGGTGTTCGATGGTGGTGCGCGCTCCGGTAAAGGCCATGCGGTTGGTCGATCCGACCACGAAGGAATCGAGTGTCTTGAATCGCTTCTTCGGGCGCGCTGGGTCGGCTCGTGCGTCGTCGAGCCGGGCTGCTTCCGCCGGACGCTGCTCGGCCACCCGGCTCGCGGCGGCAACCGGCGGCGAGCTGTTTTCAACGACCGAGTAAACAACGGTCGAAGCGCCGCCGGCAACCTGGGAAAGGGCACGGGAAATCTCACCGCCGAACATGGCGGCCAGGCGATCCGCGTAAAAGCGGGACGGCGCGGCGATCTCCAGGCGGTTCCCCCGCCATTGCACTTCGATCTGATTGTTGAACCAGACGTCGAATCGGTCCTTGCCAATCCGTTCGGCCACGGCACGCAGCACGACCCTATCGACGTCCTTTTCGTCCATGGTCACAATGACGCATCCTCTGCGCATACCGCGAGCGCCCCACTGAATCCCAGCGCTTGCTCTCGGAACCGAAGCCGAGTCAAACTTGAGAAGTTGTGACGCCTAGCGGCGCGGTGACGAAATCCAAACTCATCAACGACGGAGGGTGATTTTAAGCTTGCTAGCATGACTGTCAAACCACCTCGCGAGGACTTTTCTCGAATTGCCCTCAATTGCCTCAATTCGCGCCGTTTCCGCCCGCAAATTCGTTTGGGCTCGCCCTCGGAATGGCCACACCGCCGGTGGAAAACATGTCGATCGAGGCCTGGCTACCAGTGCCGGAAGACCGGCCTAACTCGATAGGAAGTGAGGACTTGAGTCGTGCGTCTTTGAGTCCGAGGCATCCGGTCGGCTCCAATTTCGATTGCCCCGTTCCAGGTCGCCCTGTAAATTGGCGGTACGGCCGCGTCACCGCGGGGGAACGTCGATCTGAGGACTTCATCTCGGCCGCCGGCAGCCAGAGCCCGGGCGGTAACTGGAAAGTTTGCGGGCTGTCATGAGTTCAGTGCGAAACGAATTGCGAGTCCGCCTGGCCAGCACCGACGAAGAACGGCTGGAAGCGATGAGTTTGCTGTTGTCGGACCGTGTCATCGGACAGGAAACGGCGTCGTTGTTGCAAAGCGTCCAGCGGATTGAGGGCGTCATGATGGCGACAGCCGGAGGCGAAGTGGTCGGCGCTTCCTGGTTGTTGCGGCCGGCAGGTTCCGCTGCGCTGCTGGTCCCACCGGTCACCACGGAGCGAGCCCCCGCCGGCACCGGCTACCGTTTGCTGACGGCCGCCACGAGTTGGGCCGCCGAAAACGACTGCCGACGAGTTCAGGCATTCGTGTTGAATGATGCGGCGGGCATGGAGGATCTGCTGACCGAGTTCGGGTTTCACGCCGGCCCCCGACTGCACTACATGGCCGGCGAAGCGGACCAGATCGCGGCCACCGGTTCCGGGCCCGTCGCCGAATGGACGGGAGAACTCCAGTGGTCACGGTACGATTCAACCATGCGCGCACGCATGGAGCAGGTGGTGGAGCAGACGTACATCGATTCACTCGACTGTCCGGAAACCCCCGATCGACAATCGCCTCAGGAAGCGCTCGACAACTACCTGGCCGCCGGAGAGTCGGGCGCTCGGCACTGGTGGATTTTGCGCCGGGGCGAGCGGGACGTCGGTTGCCTGATCTTGGCCGATCATCCGGTCTACCGACAATTGGAGTTGCTCTACATGGGTATCGTACCCTCATGTCGCGGTCGCGGTTGGGGGATCCTGGTCAGTCGGGGAGCGCGGCACATTGCCGCCGCGCTGGGGCGGGATCGAGTCGTGTTGGCGGTCGACCACGGCAATTCGCCGGCGCTGCAAACCTATGAAAAAGCGGGCTACCGTATTACGGAAACTCGGCGGCTGTACCTGTGGAACTGCCGTCCGTGATTTCGGTCTGCAAAAAGGTGAAGGGAGCTGGTCGATGTGGTGGAGAATCGGGATCGTCGGTTGCGCACTGCTTGGCATGTGCGATGGGAAAACGGTCATGGCCCAGCAGCGGGTCGGCGAATTGCCACCCCCCTCTTCGAGTCGTGATCGCAAGGCTGGACAGCGAGCGGCGCTCATCGGAATCAGTTGGTCCCTGCCCCAGCGCGGCGAAGGAGTGGTCGTCCAGCGCGTCGCGCCCGGCAGCCCGGCGGCCGAAGCCGGATTGCGGTCGGGCGATGTGATTCGAGTGATCGACGACCAGCCGGTGCGGGGCATCGGCGATGCGGTCCGGTTGCTGTCACCGGGAAAGCGGGTCGCTCTCCAGTACGAGCGGACGGGGCGGCTGTGGCAAACCGTTCTCTCGATCCCCGTCGAACCACTTCCGGCCCAGCCGCTACCGACGCCCCCGCCGCGTTCGCGGCCCGAGACGCCGCGAGTTCGTCCCATGTTGGGCGTGACCGTGCGGGCGCTCGATGGACGTGAGCGGCTGCAAAGGGGAATTCCTCAGGACGTCCGCGGCCTGTTGATCACGCAGATTCAGCAAGGCTCACCGGCGGCTCGCTACGGTCTGCCCCTCGGAGGCGTGATCCTCGACGTCGACGGTACGGTGATGAGTGAGCCCGACGACCTGATCGGAATCGTGCGAGCGGCGCGACTCGATCGGCCATTGCGGATTCGCTATTGGCACCGAGGTCGGGTTTATCGCAAGCAGGTGACCCTGGCCCCCGAGTTGTTGGTGCCCAAGTCGGTCCTCGAACTGGAAAGACGACTCGAGTCGCCGGGTCCCGCTCCGCCCTCCAGGTCCGAAACGGATGAGATTGCGAAACTCCGGCAGCGGATCGATTCCCTCGAAACGCAAGTCCAACAGCTCACCCAACGACTGGAAAAACTCGAGGCGGCCGCGAACGTTCCCCAAGCGAAAGAACCCGAACTCAAACAAGACGACAAACCACGCGCCCCATAAAGTCCTACCTCTTTGAGGGGCGAGGGGTGAGGGGCTGAGGGGTGAGATGCGCATGATCCGCGGGCGGGACGCCCCTGCCACGCTTTGAAGGTGTTCGCCTCGTAGCGGCTCGAATGCCCGAATCGGATTGGTTGGACGCCCTCCCGTCCACACGTCGATCCATCTTCAGGCATCTCGCAAACCCCGCTGTACCGGTCCATCGAACGGCACAATCGTCATGTTTTTTCTGATTCGCAAGATCTGGTTTTTTCTGCTGTTGGCACTGGCCGCCGGTGTTCCGTTCGCCATCCACCAGGCCAAGAACGGAGAGCTGGTCGAGCGAGCCAAAACGTGGATGGCGTCGACGGTGACGAAGAAGTCGGAAAAGCCGGTGAGTGACACCGATCTGTCGGATACTCCGGCAGTTGCCGCGCCTCGGTCGATTCCTCTTGCCAACGTGTTCCATTACAACTGGACGCCGGGACAGGTGATTCGTTCCTGGCCCGAGGTCTCACGAGTCTACGATGGCGACTATGTCGGTCTGCGGATCCCATTGACGACAGGCGTTGCCGCGAGCGACCTGGCCGGATCGTTGACGTTTTACTTCAACGCCGACAACCGGCTGCAACGGATCACGTTCGTCGGAGTCACCGGTGACTCGCGACCTCTGGTCGAGCTGGTGACGGCTCGGTTCGGCCTGAAAGCCGAACCCACGACGGCGGCCGGACTGTATGTGGCTCGGTGGAACGGAAAGCCGAAAAGCGCTTTGCGGCTCGCGTATCCGCCCCTGCTCACGGGCCAGCAGCAACAACGGCGTCTGCAGGTCGTGCTGGAGTTGAACAAGCCCGCCGCGGGATACGATTTGAGTGCCCGTTTCAAACAGACACTCGAGCAGGATAAGCTGGTCGGACGGTGGAAGCCGTTTTGACGGCAACTCCTCAGGTTTCGACCGATGCGCAGATCGGCCGCACAACCACGACGATGAGCGGGCAATCACTGTTCTGGGTCTCCCGTTCCCGGTGAGCCGCCCCGCAAATCGTTCTCATTGGGTATTCGCACCGGCCGTCATATTGGTTCGGTCGCCGAGGCCCAATGCACTTTCCCGACCAGTCCGCCGGCGACCGGCTTTTCGCGGTGAGCATGCGCGCCGACCGCCCCCCCGAATTCGCCAGCTTGGCGAATGGTGGGCAACCGGTTAAGTTGGAAGTAGCGACGACAGGCTAGGATGGGTTGAGTTTTGGGGAGTTGTCCCCGCTCTTTCGGGGGAATCTCTTTGGGGAGTTTATTCCATTGCGAACGTCAGGCAACTCGAAGTGGTCATCGGCCTTGGTGGTTCTCACCGCCTGCGCCGCGGTGGCGGTGCGGCTACCGGCCGAGGAGCCGGCTCAGCGATTTTTGGAGGCGCTACGCGAGCGCGGCTACTACGACACGGCGCTGGAGTACATCGAGACCCTGCGGGACAATGAGTTGGTACCGGTAGCCGTCCGAGTCACCGTTCCCTATGAGAGGGGAATGGTGTTGATGGCTCTGGGGCGTACCGAGCGGAACCCGGAGCGTCAAGACGAGCTGTTGCGGCAGGCGGAAACCGCCTTCAAGGCCTTTATCCAAGAACATCCCAACCATCCGCTGGTGCCGGCGACACGGCGAGAGCTGGGGAATCTGCTGGTGATTCGGGCTCGCGTGGTCGCGGCGGCGGCCGAATCGGGCGGAGGCGGAAAACTCAAGCAGCAGGCGATTTCGCTGCTCGACTCGGCGGGCCGAGTGTTTCAGGCGTCGTTGGACGACATGAAACCTCAGTTGCAAAGCCTCAAGGCAGTCCCGGCCGGCGAGACGGAGCTGCTGCAACTGAGAAAGACGTTGCGGGATGAGTACTTCCAGACGCTGATCACCAAGGCGGGAGTCATCGAAGAGAAAGGGGATTTGCTCGAGCCGGGGAGCGAGGCGGCGAAGAAGGCGTATCGGGAGGCTGCCGAGGCGTTTGAGACTCTTTACGAGGACTACCGTACGAAATTGGGCGGTCTTTATTCGCGGATGTACCAGGCGCGGTGTCTGCGAAAAATGGGGGATCTCGACAAGGCGGTTGCGCTGCTCGACGCCGACATCTTGGGACAATCCGAGTCGAAGGAGACGTTCCGCGAAATGCGGACGCGGGCCTTGACGCTGGCCATCGAAATTTGGCTGGATCCCAAGCAGGCCAAGTATCTCGAAGCGGTGCGGCGCGGAACCGAGTGGATCACAAAACAGCGTCCCAATGAACGAGGACGATTGGAATGGCTTCGGTTGAAACTGGTGACCGCCAAGGCGATGAAGGCGTACGCCGACAAGCTCGGTTATGAGGGTGGCAATCAGACCAAAGCCAAACAGCAACTCACGCAGGCGCGCGACTTGGCTCGCAGCATTCTTCGCTACCCCAGTCCCTTGCGACAAGAGGCTCGTGAGTTTTTGAGTCAGTTGCCCGGTGGTCTGGAAGTGGCCAAGGATTCGTTGCCGGACAACTTCGAGGATGCGGAGGCGCAGGCCAAGGAAACGCTGACGCTGCTGGATGAGACGCGCAAGCAAGTGGAGGAGGCGAAGGCCAAATTGGCGTCCGCCCAGGGCGACGATCGAGCCGAGATCGCCGAGCAGTTGAAGGAGTTGGAGAAGACGCTGGCCGAACAGTTGGAGCGAGCCGAGCAACTGACTCGGCAGGCGCTCAAGTTGGGAGGTGAAGACCTTGGGCTGGAGAAGCGGACTTCGTTCCTCTATTACCTCGCGTTCCTGGCGGTCCTGGCCGATCGGCCGCACGATGCCTACGTCTTTTCCTCGTATGTGGCTCGGCGCTACCCCGACGCCTCCAATGCTCGTCCCTCTGCCAAGATCGCCATCCAAGCGGCGGTGATGTTGTATGAACGGGCCGCCAAGGACGACCGCGAATTCGAACTGGGACTGCTCCGCGAGATCGCGCAATACACATTCGATACCTGGCCCGAGGAACCGGAGGGCGAGTTCGCTCTGGGAGTGCTGATTCCGTTCGAGATCCAGGACGGGCACTTGGATCGGGCGGAAGCGCTGTCCGTGAAGATCCCCGCCGGATCGGCGAAGTGGTCCGAGATCCAAATGCGTTTGGGAGTCGCCTACTGGCGGGAAGTACTGGACGCCAAACAGAAGCTGCGCGAGGCGGAGAGCGGCGCGGACCCTCAAGCTTGGAAGCGGGTCGAGCCCCTGCGAGGCAAGGCGATTGGATACCTGGAGCAAGGTACCAAATCGATTGGCCAGGTAAGCGACATGACGGCGCTACACGCGCAGAGCGTCGTTTTTCTGGTGCAGGCCTACCTGGATGAAGGCAAAGTCGATGAAGCGCTCCAATGGCTGGAAAACAACCAGCGCGGGTTGCTGGCGTTCGTGGAGTCTCCGCACGCTGCCGCGCTGCCCGCATCGTTTCCCTTCGCCGTGTACCGCTTGACGCTGCAAGCGTTCGTCCAGCGTTTGGCGAGCGGGGGATCTTCGAGCGAACAGGGGGACTTGTTGGAGAGGCTGAAGCAGGTGATGGGCCGGCTCGATAAGCTGGCCGGTGAAGGCCCCGAAGCGGCTCGGAAAAAACTCGCCGTCTACTATTCCCTGACCACCGAACTGGCCAATGAGATCAAGGCTCAAGCCGAGCCGGCTCGTCGCGCATCGCTGGCTCAAGGCGCCCAGGTGCTCCTTTCGGCCGTCGCCGAGCAGGCCAGTGATCCCACATTCTTGCGCTGGGCCGGCGACACGCTCAGCAGCCTGGCCGCGTCGCTGCAAGGCCCCACGGCGTCGGCCACCGAGGCGCGCCAGTTGTACCGCGAGGCGGCCCGGGCCTACCAGCGGCTCCTCAAGCAGCCTGGCAGTGCGTCGCAGCCACTCGCGCCGGCCACCCTCCAAGCCGTGCAGTACAAACTGGCGGTGGCGTTGCAGGAATCGGGCGACTTGCCCCAAGCGATCGAGGTCTTCCGGGATCTGCTGAAGGTCAAGGGGTCGATGGTCGTGGCACAGGTGGCGGCGGCTCGAGCCTACGAAATGTGGGCCGAACGGGACAAG
>JALSIV010000356.1 GCA_026989685.1 Pirellulaceae bacterium
GGAAAGGCAGCCGCGGGCGGCGAATTCGATCATCGATGCTCGCCGCGAAGTTGGTTCCAGCTCCAGTGCATGGGTTTCCTCGGCCTCCAGCGACTTCCCCACGGCTCGTGCTGCATACGTAGGACTGGGCAAGTCGGCGTAGATGAAGGCGACCTCTTCCCAATACAAGGGCAGCAGGGGCAGCAGGCCTCCGTCGAGGCTGTTCGAGAGTGCCTGAAATGTCTTCCAAGCGTTGCCCGGTTTGAGTGCCGCCCGGCGCGCGGCGGCTTGCATGGCCCGCGCCAGTTCCAGAACCTGCTTGGCGTGGTCGGGAAAACGGGTGAGCGCCTGCTCGAGGAACGGAGGCGTGGTCCGCGCTTGCCAGCCGACCTCGCGAGGCTCGCCGACGCGCTCGAACATCAGGAACTGCGCGACCAAGTCATCGGCAACGATCTCGCCGTCTTTCGTCAGGCGAACGACTTTGCGAGTTCCCAGCGTACCGGCGGAGTAGATTCGAGCCACCAGCGGCTCATGCAGTTCATGATCGACCCTTGTTTCGAGGCGAACATATCCGCCCGCTTCCAATTGCGCCGGCATTTTGGTCTCGGCTACCACAAGTCACCCCCGCGCACTGGTTTTTAGAGCCTGTAACAAAACCCGCCGCGCCGCTTTCGGGCCTTGGGCGTGTTGCTTGCAGCCTGGAGTCTTGTGACAGCCTCTTGATAGCGAACGATGAAAAGCCAACCAGATACCAGGCATTATCTCAGACGCAACGTGCCGCGGGAACCGGCGGAGCAGGGATGCGGGACTCGGCCCACACACCCGCGTCGCTGGCGCTGGTCGACTGGTGATCGCTGCTGGCGATGAAGCCGAGGTGGTATCCCTTGGCGAGTCCCCGATGAATGTCATCTTCGATCGAGTGGTCGCGGCATTTCTGAAAAACCTCCGCCAGCGGTCGCAGGCGGTCGTTCTGGTACTTCCACGTGTGGCGCCGGATCGGCTGGTAGGGGATGGTGATGGTGCGGTCGTCCAGCTCGTTCCAGAATTCCGGTATGGAATAGGTATGAGGCCGCAGCATGTCGGGCCTGAGTGAAATCACATTGTGGTCGGCGGTGTCCGAGTGACTACGCTCGTAGGAGAAGAACGGCACGAATTCGCCTTGGAGTTCATATCGTGTCACCTTCTTTCGGCAGGGCCGCCACAACTGGCTAAGGGCATCGCCCTGATCCAGATCGCGGGAGTGATCGTCTCTGCCGGGAGTGTATTCGAGCCAACTCAGCCACAGCGGGTCGCCAACCGCTACGACGTCGGCATCGTAGTTGTTAGCTCCTTCCTGCATGGTGGCGGCGATTGTCTTGTCGGGCCGATCATACGCAAAGTCGCGATCCAATCCTTCAATTCGTTCGGACGACAGGCGAGCCGTCCTCACAGACCGCAGAAGGTGATCGAGGTACTTTCGCACTTTCGGGTCGAGCCGCTCGAATCCTCAAGCGCTCGCCGGTTGCCCCAGGGCCGCCCGCATGGCGTTGTGCATCAGATAACGCCCACTGTCGAGTTTCATGTGGATCTTATCCCGATGCAATTCAGCGAGTGAAGCGAACGGAGCTTCGCCGCGTCGGATATCGGTATCGATCTGGTCGAGTAAGTCGATGGCATAGGTCTGTCGTATCGAACGCTCGGGAAATCGTTTCCTCAATCGGCTCACCATCTGCCGGAAATAGGCGGGGCTATGCACGAGCTTGCCAGGGACGGTGTCCCAGGTGAGGGAATTCCCGACAAGGTAGATGCGGACGGGCGATTCTGCCCGGGCCGGTCCGACGTAACCCGCCAGGGCGACGGCGCAGAGCAGTACTGTCCACAGAGGCCGTCCAATTCGTTGCCGAGAGTGGATGCGGTGTGCCATGCTCCTTTGTTGATCGTTGCTATCGGAGGAGTTGTTGGGGACGTGTCCTGAAGCGTGTCGACCGGTTGCCCGGCCTCGGGTGAGTTGTTTTCGGCACGGAGTCTTGCGACCGCATCTTATGGATCTTCGAAGACCTCTTCGATGCAGTTGGCGCTTAAGAGGCGTTCTCCCCAGGCGAGCAGTTGATCGCAGTCGGCCTCGGTGATCTTCTGACGCACGGTCTCATCGATCGATCCAAACTTCTTCTGGGCCATGCGCAGTAGGAACTCGGCTTCTCCCTCTCTTTTGCCCTCCACAAGACCTTCCGCCCGTCCTTCCGCTCGTCCTTCCGCCAGTCCCTTTTCCTTCCATTCGCGTGTCCAGTCGATTGTCTGATCATCCAACATGGTCGCCACCTCCTCGAGAGTTTCCGTGTGTGGGAGTTCAACGTCGGGGAGTCGTCGGGGGAGATAGATTCTGCGAAGCCAGTCCGCAAAACTCTGAGCCAGTTGTCGCTGGTTCCGTTCGGACAGCCATGCCTTCAGAGCCGTCAGAACTTGGCGGCAGTGCTGCAGGCTTCGGCTGTTTTCCAGGCGAAACAGAGCGGCTACCAGGTTTCGCATTCCTGCCAGCCGCTCATCGCTATAGGCCTGCTCCTCTATCAGCAGGTATTTCAACCGAGGCTGGTACTGGGCCAGAGGCTCGGGGCCGACCGCAATCAACTCAGCCAGTTTTCCCGGCGCCGTCCATCTCCCCGAGCCATTATACAAGACGATCGGTACGGCGGGGGGAAGCCGGCGCCCCCGGGTTAGCTGCTGCGAGGCGATCAACTTCTGGTAGAGCAGGCCGAGGTAGACCCACATTCGAACGGCCATGAAGCGGTTGACACTCGATTGGAACTCGAGAATCAGGTAGATGTACAGCCAATCTTCCCGCAGACGCACTCTCCAGATCACGTCGTTGGTTCGTTTGCTGAAGGTGTGGCTGAAAAAATCGCCGGGAACAGGCTCCAGCGTTTCCAGATCGATGTCCTTCACCCACGGTTCGTCCACAAACCCGGTCAACAAATCGGCGGCCATCTCTCGATGAGAGAATAGCCGCCGCAGGCCCACATCGTGCTCTTGCATGGTTCTGCTACCGACATCTGAGATCCACGGAGTGATACATCCTCTATAGATCTAATGTCCAAACAGTAGGCACGATGAGCATTTTTCTTGAAAAAAACGGAAAATAGTCGCCCTGGAGACTCGGTGACCGATGGTGGTCTACCGGTCGCATGCCCTTAAGAGGCCGGTGCCGCCGAGCTTCCTTTGCCGTTTCGCTTATCACCTTTGTTTTCTGGACAGCCGCCTCTGCCGGAGCGGCAGCGGCCCTTCTTGGTTTCGGGTTGGGCTTTGTCCTGGCATTTTTCCCGGCACTTGCCACTCTCCCCGGTCACTTTCCCCTGTGGTTTACCTTTGCTCGTGCTGTCGGTGGACTGGCAGTGGTCGCACTGACCGCATCCTTTCCACTGCTTCTTCGCCGCCGTCAGCGTTCGACCGGGCAGGGGATGATTCCGATGAGCCTCATCGAAGCCGTGTTTCACGAATCCGGTGACGACTTTGGCGTGTTCCCGGATCAGAGACGCCACGTAGGGATCTTTCGACGTTTCGGTAACGCGCACGCCCTTCGCCGTCTCTACATATTTCATCGCAATCTTGTCTGCGTGGCGGAAGATCTCCCGAAATAGTGGGTCACGCATGCGAATCGGTTCGCCTTTTTCGACTCGGCGATACATGGCCGCAACGTGTTTCTTCAAACGGGCGGCGACTTCCGGATCATCCGATTCGGTCAGGGTTTCCACACCGCCGGTGATGTTCTTCACTTCCCGGCGGATCTTGTCGTGGTGTTCCAGCAGGAAATGGAAGTCGTCGCGATCGGCGAAGAACCGGCTGTCGGGTCCTCCTCCCCGGCCGCCGCGAAAACCGGGGCCCCCTTGTGCGTTCACCGGTGCGACGGAGACACTCCAGGCCAGGCAACTGACGATCGAAAACAAGGCCGCTCGAGAGATCTTCATGGCAGGATTCCTTTCTGGGAGTGGCTTGGGCTAACAGCGGGATACAGACCTTGGTGAAAAAACAGGCCGCGGGCACACGTGATTCGGTCAGCCGGCTAGCGAGTCGGGAGCATGCAGCGCGAGCCCGCGGTCGTGCCAATGGGCTCCCAGCACGAAGCAAGTCCTGTTCCAAACTCCCATAGCAGTGCAACAGAAGAGTCATTCGCTGCGTCTTGGGCACTTCTCCTTGTCTGACTGTGAAAGACTTGCGCAACTACACGTCGCGTTACGCGCAAATCAAGCACATGGCGAAAAGAGGTCAGCCTGGTCCGCTGAAGTGGCCATGGCCGGCGCGCTGTTTGCACTCACTACCGCGTTTCCTATAGACTTCCTCAGAGCGTCCGAGTCCACTCAGTGCCCGTCCAGCCGGAGTAGCATCGCCTGTGCAACCGACCATTAGCCGAACAGGAATGGCAACGGCGGCCGCGGTATGCGCCGCGCTGCTGGCATTGGCTGGGTGGCAGCGAAGCGAGTATCTGCATCAGCGAGAACTGATCCGGGCCCGCCTGGCCAGTCAGGCCGATGCCATCAGCAGTGCTTTAGTCAGCGGCGTCAGGTCGCACCGGTGGATCAGTCCGTACTATGCCAGCCAGTTGCCGAAAACTCTCAAGGAACTGGCCGGCTTTGATCATGTACTGGCGGTGGCGATCGTCCCCGTCACGGTCACATCGTCAAGAGGCGAACCCGTCCCCAACGATGAGCAGATGTACGCGGCCGGAGATACTCGATTGATCGACCGCACCGCCCAGCCGGGCGCGCGATGGAGTGCTGAAGGCTACTATTGGGTGCGATTGTTTGCGTTGAGCGGGGGAGGGCCCGGTATGGGGCTTCATGACGGCGGCAGGGGAATGGGGCGAAGACGCGGAATGGGGGGCGGGCCACCGTGGATGGACGGCTCCAACACCCCGTCTACGTTCAAGGCGATTTTGGTGCTTGACCGGTCGGGCGTTGATCAGCAGTTGCGGCGGGAAGCCACGATTCGTTTGATGTTGGTCGGTTCAGGCAGCCTGCTGATTCTACTGATAGCATTTTCCTGGAGAGCCACCATTCGACTGGCCGCGGCGCGGGGGCGAGCCAGGTTATTGGAGACTCAGACGCAGTACCTGGCCGATCTGGGCCAGGCCGGCGCGGGGTTGGCACACGAGACTCGAAATCCGCTCGGTTTGATTCGCGGTTGGGCTCAGCGACTCGCCGAACAAGGATTGCCGTCGCGCGAGCAGCAAGAGCAGGCCGAAGCCATCGTGGAGGAGTGCGACCGCGTCACTTCGCGGATCAATGAGTTTCTGGCATTCGCTCGGCCGCTGCGCCCTCGGTTCAAAGCCGTTGCGGTGCGCGATCTGCTGGAACAACTCAATGTTGTGTTGGTTCCCGACCTGGAGGCGCAGCGAATCACCATCGACTATCGGCAGATTCCAGTCGGCGCCACGATTCTGGCCGACGCCGAGCAATTTCGGCAGGTTGTCTTCAATCTCGTCGGCAACGCCATTGCCTTTGCCGGCGAGGGGGGCCGTATCGATTTGCAGTTGCGCCGCAATTCGCAGGAGGGCTGGAGACTGGAGGTGCGCGATAGCGGCCCGGGGCCCGATCAGGCCGCCCAAAGTTCTCTCTTCAAACCCTATTTTACGACTCGTGCCGACGGCACTGGCTTGGGGCTGGCGATCGTCAAGAATATCTCCACGGCTCACGGTTGGACTGTCGGTTACACTCCTGAATCCAAAGGATCGGGCGTTTTTTGGGTGGATGGCATTTCCAGTGCCTCGTGACGTTGACTACCGGGCATGGCTTGAGCATCCCCCTGGCGGTACACTTCCGGTGTTGAAGCCTGTAGCCGAGATCGCGGTGCCCCCTGACGGCGCCGTGCGAGTTGGTTGTTCTATGGGGATTTGCAACAGGCTCTCATTTGTTTCCGAGCATGCCACTATTTGAAAGGCACTTGGGCCGATGGCGGACGGGAATCGAACGATCCTGGTCGTCGATGACGAACCTTCTCAGCGGAGGCTGCTGCGAGGCTTTCTCGAGTCTCTGGGCTATGCCGTGGAGGAGTCGGCATCTGCCGAGTCGATGCTCTCGCACCT
>JALSIV010000357.1 GCA_026989685.1 Pirellulaceae bacterium
GCAGCAGCAAATCCCCGACATGATCTTGCTCGACGTTCGCTTGCCGGGCATGTCGGGAATCGAGGCGTTGCCGGCCGTTCGTTCCGCGGCATCGACCGTACCGATCTTGCTGATCACGGCGCATGCCGATGTGCGCCAGGCGGTCACCGCAGTGAAGGCAGGTGCGGTCGACTATTTGATCAAGCCGATCGATCTGGAAGAACTCAAGGCGGTCCTGGAGGATGCACTGCCAGGGGAACAGTCACCAAAAGAGTCCCTTGCGGAAATACCGCCACTTCCCGCCGGGTTCGTGGTGGCCAGTCGCGCGATGCGGCAAGTGACCGAGACGGTCGCGGTGGTGGCGCCGTCGGATGTTCCGCTGTTGATTTTGGGGCCGAGCGGCTCCGGCAAGGAACTGGTGGCACGACTGGTTCACGACTGGAGTTCCCGGGCAAGTGGACCGTTCGTGGCGACCAACTGCGGCGCGTTACCTGAAAATCTGATCGAAAGCCAGTTGTTTGGGCACAAGAAGGGTGCTTTTACCGGTGCCGACGAAAACCGATTGGGGCTGTTCCGGACAGCCGACGGGGGAACGCTGTTCCTGGACGAGATCGGCGAACTTACGCCGCCGGCTCAGGTCAAGCTGCTGCGTGCCCTCGAGACCCGCCAGGTGGTTCCCGTTGGATCGGATACGCCCGAGACGGTCGACGTGCGTGTGGTGGCTGCCACGAATCGCGACCTGACGGAAGCGGTCCAGCGCGGCGCGTTTCGCGACGATTTGTACTACCGCATCAACGTGATCGAAATCGCCATCCCGGCGCTATCGGAGCGGCGAGACGATATCGTGCCGCTTGCCAAGCATTTCGCCAACGAGTTTGCCGGCCGTCCCGTCCGCTTTTCGCCCCAAGCCACTCAGCGCCTCCTCACGCACGCCTGGCCGGGCAACGTCCGAGAGCTCCGCAATGCCATTCAACGCGCCTGTCTGTTGTGTCGCGGCGACGTGATCATGCCCGAGCACTTGGGGCCGCGACTGGCAACAGCTTCAAATCAAGAGACGTCGTGGAAGGACACCAACCGGCTTTCGCATGTGGAGCGAGCCACGATTTTGGCGACGTTGGAAGAGTGCAACGGTAACCGGACGCGAGCTGCCGAGAAGCTGGGCATCAGCCGCCGTACACTCATCAACAAACTCAAGGAAATCGACGCCGATTCCTAGTACGGGCTTCGCCCGCCAGACCGGAGGCGGGAGGCGGGAGGCCGGAGGCGGTAGGGGCTGTAGTGACAACCGAAGCCAGTGCAGGATGCGCGCACGGTGAGCGCACGTTACGAAGTATGACTCTGGTACTGGACGCAAGAGGCAACCATCTGCAACGTCACGGCGCGATGCAGTAAAGGTGTTCCCAGCCTCGCAGCAGTAGCCGGTTTCCCAAGGGCACCGGCGACGCGATGATCGGCTCTTTCATAGGGTTCTCCGCAAGGAGTCGAAAGCCATGGGTAATGTCGGCTACAAAGACGGCGCCGTCTTCCCTCACGGCATACAACTTCCCATCACCAATCAGAGGCGACGCGTAGTACTTGGCGCGATGTTTGGGAAACGCATCGCGCCAGATCGTCTTCCCGGTCGCCGGATCAAGACACACGATCCGGCCCTTGTCGCCCAGCAGGTAGACCCTTCCCTGGTCAGCGGCAGGAGTGGGAACAAACGTCCCGATATCGTCCCGCTTCCAGGCTCGATGGGTCCTGGTGACATCGCCGCGGCCGCCGAGGCGGATACCGTGCAGCCGGGGAACGCCTCGGTCATTGCGACCAAATGGTACGATCACCATGTCGCCGGCGATCACCGGGGAAGCCACGGACGGCCACAATGTGTTGCCTTCGGGGTTGAAGTCGCCGCAGGACCAGATCAGGTGCCCGTCACCGGCATCATGAAGTGTGACATGTTGAGCTCCCCACGTTAAGATGGCCTGATGCCCATCCCGGTCGATGACCAGCGGTGTGGCGTAGCCGTGATCACCTTCGCGAGGTGTCTTGTAGTTGCGGGCGACTTTCCAGGCCAGTTTTCCCGTGCGTTTGTCGAAGGCCGCGAGCCAGGAGTCGCCCTGATGCATGCGGGCCATCACGACATACCGCTTGGTGACTACAGGCGAAGTGCCATGATCCCAGTACAAGACTTCCGGCCCGAATCGTTGGATCAGGTTGGTTTGCCAGCGCACCTTTCCGTTCAGGTCGACCGCCGCCAGCGTGCCGCTCTTGAAATAGACGAACACGGTTTCTCCATCGGTCACCGGTGAGGCGTTGCACCCCGAACCGTTGCGATGCCGTCCCGGCACCTCCTTTCCGAAGTTTGTTCGCCACAGTTGTTTGCCCGAAGAATCAATGGCGATCAGGGCGTCCAGGCCGTCCACGGGTGCCGTCACGTAGATACGGTCTTGGTAGACGATCGGAGTCGAACAGCCTTTTCCCGGTAGCCGAAGTTTCCACGCGGCATCTTTCGGTTTCCATTGCACCGGTAGTTGCTCGCTGGCGGCACTGCCATTGTTGCAGGAGCCTCGCCAGTGAGGCCAGTCGGTGTCGTGTTCGCCTGCCGCCACGGTTGCCATGCCGAACAGAGCTGCGGCGAGCCAGAGAAAGGTTACGATGGAGCCGGCAATGTCGGTCTTCGGTGCGATCATCGGAATCTCCAGGTTTGCTGTCTGTTCTGAATGCCAGTTTGCTCACGCCCCGCTCCACATGGCGTTGCAATAAGGTTGAGTGTATGTGCCGGTTCACTTTCTCCCCACTTGTTGGCGCCACCCTACCTTTGATTGTGATTGTAGCGGTCCTGTTGCTCGGTGGAAGACGTCCGCATCCGATGACGCTTGCCGGGCGTTGGTTGCAGGTTGGATACGGCATCGAGTAAGATACGGCTCGCTGGTGCGGACGGTCTCGGCCGAGTCGGAAACATTGAGTCGGAACGCTGGCTCGCCAAGTCTTCCCGATTCGCGTCATCGCTGGTTGCCGAGGAATCGGTTGGTTTTCATAGGGTTTCACACGATGGCCGCTTTGCTGGGTCGCAGGTTGCAGAGAATCGCAATGATCACGGCGATGGTCTGCATGGCCGCTCCTGCGGCTGTTGCCCACCAGTCGCAGGCGACGGGTGGGATGGCGGTCACCGTACATCCTCTGGCCACACAAGCGGCGGTGGCGACGATCGAGTCGGGCGGAAATGCGGTGGACGCGGCGATCGCCGCCGCTTTGATGTTGGGCGTTGTCGATCCTCACAACTCCGGCATTGGTGGCGGCTGCTTCATCTTGATTCGTCTTCCTGACGGCGAGTTTGTGGCCATTGACGGAAGGGAGACGGCTCCGGCCAAAGCGACGCGCGACATGTATTTGAGAAACGGCGAACCCGATTCGCGGCTAAGTCAGACGGGGCCGTTGGCCGTCGCCGCGCCGGGAGCTCTGGCCGCCTATGAACTGGCGGTTCGCCGTCACGGCAGGCTGCCGTTGCGACAGGCGCTGTTGCGTGCTGCCGCGCAGGCTCGCGCCGGATTCGTGGTGGACCGAGTCTTCGCGGGGAGACTGCGCGCCGCCGCGCCGCTGTTGCGCCGGTTTCCCGAAAGCCGCCGTGTTTTGTTGCGACGGGACGGAAGCCCGTATGCGGTGGGAGACCACGTCGAGTTCCCGGAGTTGGCGCGCACGTACGAAGCCGTCGCCGAACACGGAGTCGATTGGTTCTACCGCGGTCCGTTTGCGCGCCGCGTCTCGGAATGGATGGCCCAACACGGTGGACGGCTGAGCGTCGAGGATTTCGCCAACTACCGCGCGATCGAACGCCAACCGGTGCGGACGCGGTACCGTGAATATGAAGTCGTCGGATTTCCGCCGCCCAGTTCCGGTGGCGTCCACGTCGCTCAGATCTTGAACATGCTCGAGTGTTTCGATTTGCGCGAGCTTCATCGGCGCGATCCGGCAGTGATGACTCATTTGGTGATCGAGGCCATGAAGCGAGCGTTTGCCGACCGGGCGTTTTGGCTGGGGGATCCCGAATTCACGGGCGTGCCGCGAGGACTGGTCCAGCGCGATTATGCCCGTGAGCTCGCGGCAACGATTCGTCTGGACCGTGCCACACCGGTGGCTGGACACGGAACGCCGCCGCGGGCTCGAAGTGATCTGTTCTCCCGCCACACGACCCATCTCGCGGTCGCCGACCGGGACGGAACATGGGTCGCCATTACGCAGACGATCAATACGACCTACGGCTCCAAGGTCGTGGTGCCCGGCACGGGAGTGGTGCTGAACAACGAAATGGACGATTTTGCGATTGCACTGGGAGTTCCCAATGCCTTTGGTCTCGTGGGGGCCGACGCCAATGCGGTGGCTGCCGGCAAACGGCCGCTTTCCAGCATGAGTCCGACGATCGTGTTGAAGGACGGCAAACCGGTCTTGACGGTCGGCGCGGCGGGCGGTCCCAAGATCATCACTCAAGTCGTACTGACGATCATTCGACATCTCGACCTGCAGTGGCCGTTGGAGCAGGCCGTCAGTCGCCCCCGATACCACCATCAGTGGAAACCGGATCATGTTTTTGTGGAGCGTGGGTTGGATGAGACGCTGGCGAAGCGCCTGGAACAGTTTGGCCACGCCGTTGTCCCGACCCGCAGTTCCGGTGTGACTCAGGCCATCCGTTACCGGCAAGACGATCAGGGACAGCCGCGATGGATCGGAGTCGCCGATCCGCGTGCCGCGGGGATGGCTCGAGGATGGCCAGCCCGGGTTCCCGTCCGAGCTGCTCCTTCACCGTTGCCGGCGACCACTCGAAAGTAAGCCTCATGTGGGAGAACATTCCCCGTCACTTGACGCCCTTTGCTTTGAAGCAACTTCCTCACTTCTTCACCGACGTGCTGGTGATCGGTGGTGGGTTGGCGGGACTGCGAGCGGCCAACGCCGTGGACGATCGATTGCACGTTTTGGTCGTCACCAAAGAGGAATTGCGACATTCCAGTAGCAGTCATGCTCAAGGCGGAATCGCCGGTGTGCTCGACCCGGAGGACCGGTTCGAGAACCATGCCGAAGACACCTTGCGAGCCGGCGTGGGACTGTGTCATCAAGAGGTGGTCGAGATGGTGGTGCGCGAGGCCCCGCGGCGGATCGATGAGCTGATCGCGTGGGGGACTCGTTTCGACCGCGCAAACGGAGAGCTCGAGTTG